>JAUWOI010000122.1 GCA_030612185.1 Anaerolineae bacterium | reverse complement strand
GGCCATCATCGCCCGTCTGACCCGCGCCAGCATGCTGGAGGTCATTCGGCAGGACTATATCCGCACAGCGCGGGCCAAGGGGTTGCGGGAGCGGACGGTGGTCGTCGTCCACGCTCTCAAGAACTCGCTGATCCCAGTGACCACGGTGCTGGGCCCGCTTATGGCCGCCTGGTTGACCGGTTCCTTCATCATTGAGACCGTCTTTTCGGTGCCCGGCATCGGGCGCTTTTTCGTCACCAGCATAGCCGCCCGTGCCTATACGCTGATCATGGGCACCATCCTGGTCTATGCTGTGCTGCTGGTGTTCATGAATATCGTGGTGGACATCTCTTACGCCTTTCTGGACCCGCGCATACGTTTTGACTAGCCCATCTCATAAGGAGGTACTATGAGTGCACAGGTTGCAGCTCAAAAGAGAGCTGAATTCGATCTCA
The DNA here is from genome assembly GCA_030612185.1 of Anaerolineae bacterium. The sequence goes on along the minus strand of JAUWOI010000122.1, from coordinate 9,336 downwards.
CCCGCCCGCCAGAGAGCCTGTGGCGCGATGCCTGGCGGCGCTTGCTGCGTAACAGGGTCGCTGTGGTGGGCGGCATTTTTATCATCATCGTCGTCGTGGCCGCCATCTTTGCCGACGATGGGATCATAGCCTGGGCCTTCCAGCGAGAGCCGCAACAGCTGCTGGCCCCTTATAACTACGAGAAGCCTGATTTCGAGAACACCAGGGCCAGCCCCAGCCTGCAGCGCACGGCGGAGGGGGGATTCCCGCACCTCTTTGGCACCGACAAATACGGCCGGGACGTCTTTAGCCGGATTATATACGGCGGCCGAATATCCATTGCCGTGGGTGTCATTTGCGCCCTGGTGATCATGATCTTTGGCCTGGCCTATGGGTCTGTGTCGGGCTATCTGGGCGGTCGCGTGGACACGCTGATGATGCGTTTCGTGGATATCATGTACGCCTTTCCCACCCTCCTTTTCATCATTTTGATCATGGTCATCCTTGGTTCTACGGCTGGCTTTGCCGCCGTACGCAACCTCGTCCTGTCCATTGGGCTGGTGAGTTGGATGGGCACGGCGCGCCTGGTGCGCGGCCAGTTCCTTTCCATCAAGGAGCAGGAGTACGTCCTGGCGGCGCGCATGGTTGGCGCCAGGGATCTGGCGATCATACTCCGTCACCTGTTGCCCAACAGCCTAGGACCCATCATCGTCTCTATCACTTTGAGCATCCCGGGGCTCATCATGTTCGAGGCCACCTTGAGCTTTATCGGCCTGGGCGTGCCGCCGCCTGTCCCCAGTTGGGGCCAGATGCTCAACGAGGGCTGGAAAGCTATGCAGGCCAACCCGCACTTGATCGTATTTCCGGCCTTGATGCTCTCCCTGATCATGTTGACCTTCAACTTTCTGGGCGATGGACTGCGCGATGCCCTGGACCCACAGATGCGGGGGACCACATAGACAGCCCGCTTGGGTTGAGTAGCGACTTGCCCTGAGTAGCGTAGCGTATCGAAGGGAGCGTATCGAAACCAAGCGGTTCGGGACATTACGGCGACTTCTTCCAGGCGGAGAACTATGTTCTCCGCCCATGTGTATAAGGACAAAGCGTAATGGCAGTGAGACAGATAATGCGAGCGGACACCCCAAGAGGGTTTCTGCGGCCTCCTCTGCTCCTGGCAGTCGGGTTGACCCTGTTGGCTCTGGTGACCACGGGCTGTGGGCTGGCCCCTACTCACACGTCTCGTGCTTCGGCCCAGTGGAGCAATGGAAAGTTGGTGGGCACAGCCACCCTGAACGACCAGGTGGCCTTGCAGGTGGACGAGGTAGGGCCTAATGGCTCCGTTTCCATTTTCATGGTGTGGGTCGGGCTCGAACACGAGCTGAATTTTGCCCGCTTGAACGAGCGCGCTGAGGTGGTCACCCAACACTCCCTCGATCTGCGCTGCAACTCCCCACTAAAGCCTCAGTTCCTGATAGATACCACAGGCCAACTGCATCTTACCTGGCTGGACAGGGAAGAGCGGGGCCTGCAACTCTTCTACGCCCGTCTGTCGGCCGATGGCGAGGTGATCCAGGGGGCAACTGTCCTCTCGCAGCCCGAACAGCAAGCGAGCCACGGTGCGATGGCCCTTGACCCTGTTGGCCGGACCGTAGAAGTCTTCTGGTCCGACAACGTCCCCAGACGTCCTGGCTGCTACCACGCTGCGCTGGACTGGTCGGGGGCGGTCGTCGTCCCGGCAGAAATGCTGATCCCGGATGGCATATTGCCGGCGGCCCAGACGGACCGCCAGGGTTTCGTGCACCTGGCATGGAGAGTGGAGTTGGAGAGGGAAAAGCCCGAATTCCACTACGCTGTCTACGATCCCCAACGCCGGGCGCTGGGCTCAGACATAGTAGTGAGTGAACCCCTGGTCCAGATGAGATTGCTTGGCAGACCGACGGCCGGTGCCGCGTTCGACGGGCCGTGGCTGGGACTGGATGAGAGTTCGGTCTACCTGGCCTGGGTACTGGAGGTGCGCGAAAGGGGAGAAGTCATGGATTTCACCTTCTACCAGGCTTTCCCCCAACCTGTCCTGAGCTTGCCGAAGGAACCTGCCTTGAGCCAGCGCGAGGACACGGAAACGTTCGACTATCCGCCCCCGGAGGTGACGGGCGAGGCAGTTCACGTTCGGGGCGTTGACCCAAGTCGGACGGGCCATCCACGGTTCCTGGAGGGTCAGCCAGCGCACCAGGTGTTGACTTGCTTCACCCAGGTTTCCGGCCCGGGTAACATGGAGATGCTCCAGATCGCGGTGATTGACGTGCTGGCAGGGCAGATCGAAGGGCAAGAAATCGTCAATGCGAGCAGGGCCGCTTCCTTACGGCCAAACGTAACTATTGACTCAAGCAGTGACCTGCACCTGGCCTGGATTGACACGGCCGGCTTCAATCGCTACCAGGTTATCTATGCCAGCACCTCACCCCAGGCCAAAGAAACGCTCAACCGTATCACTGCCTATGTCGTCGTGGACAAAATCCTCAGTACGGTGATGAATGTTTTCTCCGCTTTCTTCTTCGTACCTATTGTCTTGAGTTGGGTGATCGTTCCTATCGCATGCCTTGTCATTTTCGCTTTGACCACCAGTGCGTCCGAGATCTCGGCCCCCCACGGCCGCCGTGCCCTTGGGCTGGCCATGCTCCTGCAACTGGGGGTCAAACTTTTCTTCTTCTCCGATTTGCTGAGCCGGTTTCCATTCGGCTCTCTGCTATCCCCCTCACTGGGCCTTCTCCTGGGGCGGTGGATTTTTCCGCTGCTTCTGGCCGTCCTCTCCGCGGGCCTGACGTGGATCTACCTGAAGCATACGCGCAGCAGCCAGTCCATCTTTGCTGCCTACTTTATCTACGCCGCTGTTGATTCCTTCCTCACCCTGGTCATCTATGTGGCTCTTCCCATGGGGTGATTACGGGATGAAGTCCCTTGCCGCTGTCGGCGTGGCCCTCTGCCTCCTTGGCTGGCTGGGCGTGGCCTGCCAGTCCCCCCCGACAACTCCCACGAGCGCCCCGCTCCCGACCGCTACTCTGACCCCTGCTCACACTCGGACGCCCACGCCTGTTCCTCTGACGGACGCCGAAGCCATCGCGCTGGCTAGAGAGGGGGTGGCTGCTCGCGGAGTCGCTCTCCATACCTTGAGGATCACAATAGCGGGAGAGCCACGGTGGGCATCCATCCGCTACTCCAGTTCCTACGCCGTTGATGATCGCGCCTTTCAGCCCCAGACGGTGCTCGTCGCTCTAGCCGTGGCCCGGGTTATGGCGAGGGTCCAACCTCCTATCAATGGCGGAATACGCCTGGCTGTTGTGCCTGGTGGAGAGAGCGAGGTGGGGCTTAGAGTGATCATCATTGACGGGGCCAGCCTGGAGGTGTGGGCCAATGGCTCCATCTCCGATCAAGAATTCGTCGGCGAATGGACTGGTGGTACCATAACCAGGGAATGAGTATACCAATATGGAGGTGAATGTGCTTCTGCGCTTGACTTGGCGGCTCCTTTCTATACCCATACTCTTGATCGCCCTGGTCTTCCTGGTGGCACTGGCCATAGACCTGGGGCAGGAGGGAAACCTGCCGTCGGCCGTCCCCTCCGCTGCTGGCTTCACGGCCGATTACCTGAAGGGCCTGGCCCATGGCGACCTGGGGGTCATCTCGTCCGGCCACCGCGCCATCGCGGGGACGCCCGTGACCACTGAATTGGGCCGCGCTCTACCAAAGTCCCTGGGTCTGCTGGCCTTCGCGCTGACGCTGGCCACGCTGGTGGGCCTCAGCCTGGCGATTGCCGCTGCCCTCCGGCGAGCCAGCCGTTTCTCCGAGCTGCTGCTCTTCGCCTCTGTGCTGGGCATCTCCACCCCCAGCTTCTTCGCCGCCATTCTCTTGATCTGGTTCGGCGTCTGGCTGTACCAGAACACCGGCAGGCATCTTATCCCCATCTCCGGCTTTGGGTGGGACTTACACCTGCTCCTGCCTGCACTGGTACTGGCAGCCCGCCCCGCCGCTGCCGTGACACGCCTCAGTTTCAACGCCCTGGTGGAGATCTTGGAGTCCGACTACATCCGCACCGCCATAGCCAAAGGACTGAGACCCAGCCTGATCCTCCTGCGGCACGTGCTGCGCAACGCGGGGGTGCCCATCCTGACCACCGTGGGGGTCTCCCTTCGCTTCAGCCTGGCAGTCCTCCCCATCGTCGAGCACATCTTTAATTGGCCAGGGATCGGCCTGCGCCTCCTGAAGTCCATCCAGACCCAGGATACCACTGCGGTGATCGGGATGACCCTACCCTTCATCCTTCTCTTCGTCCTGGTCAACCTGCTGCTGGAGGCCCTCTACCCGCTGGTGGACCCCCGGCTGCGGACCTCGGAGGGCGGCGCAGTATGAAACCTCTAACCTTCTGGCAGCGGCTGAGCAGGGCGGTACAGGAACCCTATTTCATCATAGGCTCGCTACTGGTCGTCCTCCTCGTCCTGGTAGCCGTTCTGGGGCCGGAGTTGGCTCCCCACAACCCCTACCTGGTGAAGCGTATACAATGGATTGATGGGGAACTGCACAAAGCGCCTTTCCCCCCCAGCGATCTCTACCCGTTGGGAACGGACGATCAGGGGCGGGATCAGCTTTCCCTGCTCCTCTACGGAGCCAGAGTGACCCTGATCATGGCCTTCGTCGCCACCGTCGTGCGGCTGCTGCTGGGGCTTATACTTGGCACCTTCGCTGGCTGGTGGCCGGGGAGCCTCTTTGATCGAGCCGTAGCCGCCGTCACCGAGCTCCTGGCGGCCATCCCCGGCCTGATCCTGGCCATGCTGGTGGTCTTTGCCATCGGCGTCCGCCGGGGGCAGGTTGCCTTCGTCGTGGCCCTCTCAGTGGTCGGTTGGGGGGAAGTCGCCCAGATCGTGCGAGGCCACGTCCTGACCATCCGCAACAAACTCTACATCATGGCCGCGAGAGCGGTGGGGCTCAACTCAGCCAGCATCCTCAGCCGCCACGTCCTGTCCAACCTCCTGCCGACCCTCCTGGCCCTGGCGGCGCTGGAGATGGGGGCCGCGCTGCTCCTGCTGGGGGAACTGGGCTTCGTCCAACTCTTCATCGGCGGCGGGCGCACTGTCTCTGACTTAGCGAATTTGGGGACGCAACACTACTTTGATGTGCCCGACTGGGGGGCGATGCTGGGCTCCTCCTGGCGTTGGTTCCGCTCGTACCCCTGGTTCCCCCTGGCCCCAGCGCTGGCCTTCTTCGTCGCCATCCTGGGCTTCAACCTTTTCGGTTATGGCCTGCAACGATTCATCGAGCGGGGACGGTTTCATCCCAGTGGCTGGTCGGTGATCCGCTTCCTTTTGGTAGTCGCGCTGCTTCTCCTGGGCGCTCGCGCTCTCCTGCAAAACGCCGGCGTCGAGGCCCAGTTCGCAAAGTTGGTCGGCCAGTTCGACGTGGACCGGGCCTGGGACGATATCGCCTACCTCACCCAACCTGAGTTGGAGGGGCGGCCCACCGGCGGGGCTGGTGCAGCCCAGGCCGCTGACTACATTGTCTCCCAGTTCGAGCAGGCGGGATTGACCACCATGGCGGGATTAACCCCCATCACGACCGATAATAGCCATTTCCAGACCTACACCGCCACCCGTGGACGGGTCACCGCCGCGCCGACCCTGGAAGTGCTGGACGTGGGCGGGGAACCGCAACTGCGGCTCACCGATGGCGTCTCATTTGACCCCTGGCAGGCCTTCCACGCGGAGGGGAGCACGAAGGGAGAACTGGTGGTGGTAGAGGACGGAAGCCGCGAAGTGGTGGTAGGGCTAGAGGGAGCAGTTCTGCTGGTGCTCGACCCCGAGGCAGATGTGTACCGCCCGTGGACCGGCTACATGCCCTTTCAGGCGATCCTCCGCCTGGTGCCCGACGACGAGTTGGCGCACGGCGACCAACCTCCACCCTTCGAGCAAACCAGCTACGCCAGATTAACCGGATTGCCTTCCTTTCCTAACCTCCTCATCGGAGAATCCTCCGCCCGCCAACTGCTGGCGGAGGTAGGGGTGGACATGGAGGAACTCCAGGCAAAAATGGAAGCAGGGGAGCAGGTTGTGCTGCACACCGGTCTGCAGGTGCGGCTGACGTATGGCCTGGTCTACGAAGAGGTGCCGGCGACCAATGTCGTTGGCTACATCCCCGGTTCAGACATGGAAAGCCGGGGAGAGCGTATCCTGGTGGCCGCTACCTACACCGGGCCGCCTCCACAGGATGGAGCGATCTTCCCCGGCGCAGACGAGAACGCCAGTGGGGTCGCCGTGATGCTGGAGACAGCTCGGCTGATGCACGACCTGGAGTTTGTACCTAAGCGGACGATAGTCTTTGCAGCTCTTGATGAGATGGGGGGAAGTGAGTTCGTCATCTTCCCCGCCTTACCGACCAGTCGTTCAGATATCTGGACGGTGGTGATCCTCCACGGGGTCGGAGCAGGCGAACCGCGCTTGGCTCGGTTGGAAGCGGGGTCCGGCTTGGCCCGCGCCTTCGACCAGGGTGCACGGCGTTTCGGGGCACGCACAGAGAAGCTGGACGAATGGCGATTCTTCTTCGTCTCCAACTACAGCCGCCTGCGTAGGAGTGATCCGCGAGTCCACGACTCCTACCAGGGCGTGGCTGTGACCCGGCTGGGAGACGATCTCTCCGGTACGCCGGCCGACACGCTGGATCACCTGGACCCAGAGTTGCTGGCGGAGGCCGGGCGGACGGTGGCTCACTACCTGATGGTGCTCAGTTCCAGGTAAGCGGTGTGCGGCAGTAGCGGCACAGGGTTGCCTTTTGCGCATTTTGGTGTAGGATACTTTGCGTAATGTATAATGTGGAACAGGGCCACCAGGTGTCAAGAATAGCCTTCTCTCTTATCATCATCCTGCTGCTTGTAGTGCCGGTCACTGGAGCACCGCTCCCCGCCATCCAGGTCATCTCTCAGTCGGTCGAGAGCCACTTCCCCGACGATCTTACTTTCACCATCCAGGTGCGCAGTGATGCCGGGGACATCGTGGATGCTGCCCTATTCTACCAGGTCGGATGGAACGAGACGGAGTGGGTTGGTCGTCCCGAACCATTCGCCCCCGCCGCCGAAGTGACTCTCACCCACGTCTGGAACACCGGCGGCGATACTGTACCGCCATTTATCGAAATCACCTACTATTGGCACATTATTGACAGCGCCGGGAATGAACTCATCACTACACCGGCGCGTACCGAGTACGTTGACTACACCCACGACTGGCAGTCACTAGGCAACGAGCGCGTGATCGTCTACTGGTACGACCGGCCAGCCGATTTGGGCGAGGCGCTGTTCGAGGCCGCCGCCGAGGGGTACGATCACGTCGCCTCTGTCACCGGTGTCACGACCGATCGCACGGCTCGCGTCGTCATCTACAATAACCACCGTGATTTTTGTGCCCTCTACGCTCCCAACTCTTGCCAGGACTGGGTCGGTGGGCAGGCATTCTCCGGCATCACAGTCCAGCAGGGCATCAGCCGGGACTGGCTCATTTACGACGTGGTACCTCACGAATTGGCCCACGTCTTCTATAATGAGATCTTCCGTGACACGTGGGTGCGGGTACCCACCTGGTTCAACGAGGGCATCGCCGTCTACAACGCGCGCACCGATCACAGTCGTGAGAAGGCCCTTGTCACAGAAGCGGCCGCCGACGGCGAACTGATCCCGCTGCGACACATGGGCACACAGGCCAGTGGCCTGGCCCACGACGCAATTAGCCTCTGGTACGCCGAGACGTACAGCCTCGTTGCCTTCATCGCCGATGCCTACGGCGAACAGAAACTGGGCGAGGTGATCCTGACGCTGGCCGACAACCATCCGATGGAGGAGACACTGCAACTGACGCTCGGTATGAATCTGATTGAGTTCGAGATGGCCTGGCGGGAGTGGCTGGGCTACCCGGTAGATACGATTCCCACGCCGATGATGCTGGCCCCGATGACGATCGCCCCTATTCCCCTGCCCACCGCGCCCCGCGGTAGGCCCGCTGCTACTGCGACCTCGGTCCCGGTCACCCCCACCGCAGCGTCGCCCACGCCTTCCCCTGTCAGCATGCCCCCCTCGTTCACCTGCTGTGTTTCTTCTAGCACAGTGTTGCTGGTGACACTCGCCTGGGTACTCGCCCGTCCGCGGTCCGTATGAGCCACAGGTGCACCAGGCGCAGTCGGCAAACACATCTGGAGCAGGCCATCGCCGCTTACAGGCGCGGCGAAGCCGACTTGAGCGGCGCGGCCTGCTATGCCGGTGTCAGTTGAGTTAATATAAGCGAGCCGGACGACCAACCGCTACAGGGGAACCATCCGCTTTTTTCTCCTCGCAACCATCCACAGGCGTCCCCGCCAGCCAGTTTTTGACAGCCCCCTTGAGGTGTGCTATACTCAACCTGCAGCCAAGCATGAACCCGCCACGTCCTCATAGTATCTATCAGTGCTATACGCTGCTGGGTTGCCGATGATCGTCAAGGAGACTGAATGAAGATCGAAGGTATCATCTGGCTGAGAGACATTGTGGACAAACTCGCCTTCAAACACCATGTCGAAACTGATGAGGTCGAGGAAGTCCTCGGCGGCAAACCAAAGTTCCGCTTCATAGAAAAAGGAGAACGGGAGGGCGAGGATGTATACCTGGCACTGGGACAAACCGATGCCGGACGATACTTGTCCGTCCTCTTCATCTACAAGAGGACAAAAGAAGCGTTGATATTGAGCGCCAGAGATATGGCGAGGAAGGAGAGAAGGCAATATGGCAGAAAGTAAGACCGAGTCCATGCCCCACTTTGCATCCCTCGATGCACTCGTAGAGTTCTTCGACACCCACGACCTGGGTGAATACTGGGATCAAATGCCCGAGGCCCACTTCGAAGTGGACATCAAGAGACGAACACACTTGTTCGCTCTTGACAGGAATCTTGCCGATAGGCTGACCGAAATTGCTTTATCGAGGCAAGTCCCGTCGGTGGTGCTTATCAATTCCTGGTTGAGGGAGAAGATCCTGACACAGGTGTAGAGGACACGGGGCAAGGCAATCGAGTCAGTGAAGAAGTTGTCTCCACAGAACTCTGGGATAACGATAGGGGCGAGGTCTGGAATGAGTAGATAGGGGTTCTCAGGCCTTCAAAGCAACCGGCGTCCCATACGGAATACTTGCCAGATGCTACTGCTTTAGGGAAATCCGTGTGCCATGGCGTGAACCTTTCACCTCTCTGGTTAGTAAGTATATTGGGGACTGTCGCGTAACCTATCTCTGGTGTGCAAGTAAGCTGTAAAACACCCATGTCCTTCACCTCTGGAGCTGTATATGTCTCAAGTTCA
>JAUWOI010000008.1 GCA_030612185.1 Anaerolineae bacterium | reverse complement strand
CGTCTCTCATCGATGTTCATCTTGTCTTCGGTAGACATACTTCCCTCCTAAGATATGGTATGGTACTTGGGGGAAGTATAACTCAGGTTTTCTTTTGAGTGAACAATGTGCTTTCACTCAGATTATAGATGAATGAATACGTGATCTTGACACTCTCGTATACTTGCTCTATACTCAGCAAGGGACGGTGAGATAGGTCGGTTAGCGCGATTGCGTTAGCCGAAATCGAGCCTTGAGGATGAGGAGCATGAAATGGACGTGTCGCGACGTATGCGACAGGCCATCCGTGAGCAAAGGTACCGCATTAGCTCACACGCCAATGACGAGATGGCCGATGATTTCCTGGTAGCGGCCGATATTGAGAACATCATCCACACAGGCGAAATCGTGCGTAAGTTCACCCACGACCCACGTGGTACCCGGTATGAAGTGCTCGGCGATACCATTGACTACCGCCGTGCGTATGTCGTGTGTTGCTTTCTGTTGTCAGGCGTATTGCTGATCATCACAGCCTATGTCGGGGAAGAATAGCTGAGAGGTAGATACGATGAAAGGTGATCAATGCGAGTTCTGCGAGGGGGAAATGGAGCAACGGCGTGTTTTGGCCCGGTTTCGCTTCAAAGGGCAGACCATTTACGTCGAAAACGTGCCTGTTTGGGTGTGCAACAGGTGCGGCGAGCAGTATTTTGACGCGCCGGTCTACAAGCGCCTTGAGGAGATTGCCCGGCAACGCGAACGAATTCAAAGAGCTATCACCTTCCCTCTCGCAGAATTTGATATGGCTGTCGCTTAATGATGGCAGAACCGGCTCGACTTCGGCTAACGCGCCATGGCCGGGCTTTGCCCGAAATTGCCGCTTCCTTGCCCGCGTTGGGTCTCCTTTCCTTTCGATAATCTCTCCTTCGTGCTGCCCATCTACGGCAAGGAACCGGGTGCGACGGCGCTGGAGGTGGGCGGGAGGCTTTCTGTGAGCGAGAACACAATCGTGATGCTGGATCAGATGGTTGCCCAACTCACTGCGAGACAGTTGGGAGCGCTCATCACTGCTATTGTGCGGCGTGTGGTGCGTGAAGAACTCCGCCGTGACTACTACGTGGACGAGCATGGCGTCAAGGTGCTGTACTCGGCGGATGAGGCTGCTCCTATCTATCTGGCCGAGTTGCAGGAAGATTACGAGGCCATACAGCGGGATGAGGTGGATCTGAGCAGCAGCGAGGAGGTAGTGCAAGAGCTGCGTGACCTGGGGTTGGACATATAGTGTATCGCCACGAGTTCACGTCGAAGGCTCGGGTTGCACTGCGCAAACTGGCCTGCAAGAGTCCCAAAGCGGCCAAGGTTATCGTCCGCAAAGTCGAATGGCTGGCCGAGCACGCCGACGAAGTTGCACATCGCCCCATCAAAGGTAGCCTCTTCTTCAGCCTGCACAGTGGCCCCTTTTGCATTCCCTACCTACTGGACGTGGCCAACCGACGGATCATCATTGACGACGTAGCCCAACACGACGCTGCTTACGACCGGATCAATAAATTAGCGTGATTCCACAGAGACTCTCCCTCACTAACTTCATGTGCTACCGCCAGGCGCAATTGAACTTCGCCGGCATCCACGTCGCATGCCTGGCCGGCGAAAACGGCGCGGGCAAGTCGGCGTTGCTTGACGCCATCACCTGGGCGCTGTGGGGAAAGTCGCGGGCCAGACGGGACGACGAACTGATCCGCCTGGGCGAGGACGAGATGGCGGTCGAGTTCACGTTCGATCTGGGGAGACAGACCTATCGCGCGTTGCGCCGGCGCAAGGCTGGCAAGCGTGGCAGTACCTTGCTGGACTTTCAGGTGTGGGAACCCCCCTCAATCCCCCCCAGGGGGGGGGAGGGTCCTCCCTCTGTCCCCCCTGCTAGGGTGGAGGGCTCCCCCTCTGTTCCCCCTGAGGGGGGGAAGGGCGGGCGTTGGCGCTCCATCGCCGAGAGCGGCGTGCGGGCCACGCAGGCGAAGATCGAGCGTGTCCTGCGGCTCGACTACGAGACCTTCGTCAACTCCGCCTTCCTGCGCCAGGGGCGCGCCGACGAATTTACGGTCAAGACCGCCGCCGAACGGAAGCGCGTTCTAGGCGATATCCTGGGGCTTGACCGCTGGACGGTCTACGAGGAGCGGGTCAAAGAACGGTTGCGGGCCATCAAGGCCGAGGCGCAGGTGGTCGAATTGCGGTTGGACGAGATCGAGACCGAACTGGCGCGGCGGCCCGAGTACGAGACCCAACTCCAGGCAGCCCAAGCGGCCGTGACGGAACTGAGCGCGGTGCTCCAGGAGGCCCAGGCGGCCTATCAGCGGATAGAGGCGGCGCGGACGGACCTCCGGCACGCCGAGGCACAGGTCGCCGAACTGGCCGAGCGGATTGCCCAGGCGGAGCAGGAACTGCACGCGCTTTCTGAGGAACAGGCCGCGCGGGAGAAGCGGCTGGCTGAGTACGAGAGCCTGCTGGCCCAGGCGGACGAGATTGGTGCTGGTTACGCGGCCTATCAGCAGGCGGTGGGGCAGGAGCAGGCGTTGGGGGCCAAATTGCGCCAGTCGGTGGAACTGAACGAGCGTCGCATGGCGCTGGAGGCACGACTGTCTGAGGCGCGGCACCAGATCGAGGCGGAGCGAGGTCTCATCGTGTTACGTTGCGCTGAATTGGAGGACCGCCTGCCCGATGAGTTGCTCCTGGCCGAGCACGAGGAGGTGCAGGCGCAACTGGCCCACCTGGCGCAGTTATCGGAGGGCCGGGAGGCAGCGCGGGATGACTTGGCGCACATCGCCGAGGAGCAGGCGGAATTGCGGGCGCGCAACGAGGTATTGCGGGCAGAGATGGATGCGCTCAGGGAGAAGATCACGCTGCTGGAGCGAGCGGGAGCCGAGTGTCCCCTCTGCGACCAATCCCTCACCGACGAGCACCGGTTGCAGTTGTTGGATCAGTTTCAGACCGAGGGGCAGGCCAGGGGAGACGTCTACCGCGCCAATCTGGATATAACAAAGGAGTTGACCAGCCGGGCGCAGGCGCTGGAGGGGCAGATCGCCGAGAGCGACCGGCTGCTGCGCGAGTCGCCAGTGCTACAAAGGCGGGGTGCGGCGCTGGCCGAGCGTTTCGCTCAGGGGCGGCAGGCGGCGGAGTCGCTGAAGACTGCCCGGGTGAAACTGTCCCACCTGGAACAACGGTTGGCCGCTGGGGACTACGGTCCGGAGGCGCGGGCCGAACTGGCACAGGTATTGGCACAGGCGGAGGAACTAGGTTATGATGCGGCGGCTCACGAGGCGGCACGGCGGGCAGTGGCCGAGGGGCAGGTTTTCGCCGAGCGGAAGGCGCGCTTGAGCGCCGCGCATACGGGTATGGAGGAGGAGCGGGCAGCGCTTAAGCGGCTGGAGGAGGCCGGGCAGCGATGGCGGAAGCAGGTAAAGACCGAGCAGGCGCGCCGGGCGGAGTTGGAATGGAAAGCCGGGGAACTGCAGGAGCGGTTAAAGGACGCCCCGGCGGTCGAGGCGGAGTTGCAGCGGGTGCGCGGGCAGGAGGCCGCCGCTCGCCAGCGGTTGGGCGCGGCGCAGCAGCGGCTGGAGGCGTGCAAAGCGCTTGAGCAGCAGCGAGCGGACAAACTCAAACGACGGGACGAATTGGCCGCTGGCCGTTCTGTCTACGAGGAACTGAGGACCGCCTGCGGCGTCAAAGGTGTGCCGGCGATGATCATTGAAGCGGCGGTGCCGGAGATCGAGGCCGAGGCCAACCGGCTCCTGGCACGGATGACCGGGGGGCGCATGCACGTGCGCTTCGACACGCAGCGGGAGACGCTGGCGGGCGAGGTGCGGGAGGCGCTGGAGATCAAGATCGCGGACGAATTGGGGACGCGAGAATACTCCCTTTACTCAGGGGGTGAGGCGTTCCGGGTCAACTTCGCCATCCGCATCGCGCTCTCAAGACTGCTGTCGCGGCGGGCCGGAGCGCAGTTGCAGACGTTGGTGATTGACGAGGGATTTGGCACGCAGGACGCGCAAGGCCGGGAACGGCTGGTCGAGGCGATTAACGCTATTCAAGATGACTTCGCCCGCGTGTTGGTGATCACGCACATTGACGAGTTGAAGGATGCTTTCCCCGTGCGCGTTGAGGTGACCAAGACGCCGGAGGGGTCGGTGGTGGAGGTGGCATAATAGTGAGGAGGATGGGAAATCGAATGTGCTTGAGATACAGAATGTGTGTGGTTTTACTGCTCCTGGCGTTGACTCTCACCTGGGGGGTGGGCGCAGCGCAGGCCGAGGGCGGTCCGGTCTTGCGGATAGTCTATTTCTACGCCACTGACTGCGCTCATTGCATCACCATTATCAATGAGGTGTTGACGCCGCTGCAGGCCGAATATGGCGACCAAATGCAGATCAAGATGGTCGAGATCTCCGACCCGACCAACTACGAGATGTTGGTCCGGGCCGAGGAGATGTTCGGCGTGGCTCCAGAGCAGCGTGGGCTGCCGACGTTGGTCATTGACGGGCAGGCGCTCATCGGCGAGGAAGCCGTCCGCGGGCAGTTGCCCTGCTTGCTCGATACTTGCCTGGGAGCGGGAGGCACCTACTGGCCCGACATCCCCGGCCTGGAGGGCATCGCTGTTGAAGGTGAAGGAGAGCCGGGCCTGGGCTTTGACCCGGGCGGACTGGGGATAGAGGGGTTAGAGCCTTGTGGCCCAGAGGAGGTGGCGGCCTGTGAGGGGCCAGCGCCGATATGGGCGGCCTACTTCTACGACGTAGGCTGTCAGGAGTGCAGCCGCGCCGAGTATGACATCCGGTACGTGCGGAGCATGTATCCGCAGTTGTTGGTCGAGGAGTATAGCGTTCAGGAAGATGCTGCACTGGCGGAATGGCTGGGCGCTCGCCTTAATGTGCCTGAGAAGCAACGTCTGGCAACCCCGGCGCTCTTTGTTGGCAATGAGTACCTGATCGGCACCGACATCACGTCCGAGGCATTGCTGGCGTTGGTTGAGCAGTACGCCCCCACCGGTGTGGAGCAGGTGTGGGCTGGTTTCGACCCTGAGGGGGCCGAGCAGAGCATCATTGAGCGCTTCAAGTCCTTTGGTGTTGCCACCATTGTCTTTGCTGGCCTGGTGGATGGTCTCAACCCCTGTGCCTTCGCCACGCTGGCCTTTTTCGTCTCCTACCTGACATTGAGCGGGCGCAAGGGGCGAGAGATTCTAGTCGTGGGTATGGCTTTCACTCTTGGCGTATTCCTGGCCTACCTGGCGGTGGGGTTGGGCTTCTACAAGGTGCTCGAACTGCTGGGCGATTTGCTGACGACGTTGGGACGGTGGGTGTATGGCCTGACCGGTGTCTTGTGCGCTGTGCTGGCGGTGTTCAGTTTCCTCGACTTTCTCAAGGCCCGGCGGGGTGAGATTGGCGACATGGCGCTGAACCTGCCCCACGCGTTGCGGATGCGCATCAACGCGGTCATTCGCAGGGGGCGCAAATCACAGGCGTTCGTCGCAGGGGCTTTCGTTACCGGCGTGGTGGTTTCGTTCCTGGAACTGGCTTGCACGGGTCAGGTCTACCTGCCGACCATCATCTTTGTGATGAGCCAGCCGGAGATGCGAGTGCGCGCCCTTATCTTGCTCGTGCTCTATAATCTGCTGTTTATCCTGCCGTTGGTTGTGGTCTTCATCCTGGCCTACTACGGCACTGGGTCAAAGCAGTTGACCAACTTCCTCCAGCGGCAGGCAGCGACGGTCAAACTGGGGATGGCATTGCTCTTCGCGGCACTGGCGGCGTGGCTGACCGTTGCCCTAATGGTGTAGTGCCGATGTTGGATGCTTGCTGGCTTTCGTCCATAGTTATTTCGGCTAATCTGTCGCGAAATAGTACCCCATCCCCCACCTTGTGCGGACGTATTGCGGATTTGCCGGATCGGCCTCGATTTTCTCGCGCAGGTAATGGACATACACGCTCAGATAGCCCACCTCATCGCTATATTCCGGCCCCCAGACCCGCGTGAGCAATTCCTTATGAGAGATGACCTGCCCTGTCTGGCTCATCAAGCACATCAGCAGGCGGGACTCAGTGGGGGTCAGGTGCACAGGGGAATCGTTCAGACTGACGCTCCCGGTAGACAAATCCACCATCAGTCTGCCATCATCGTAGGCCGTTCGCCAGGCCGGATTAGCAGGCGTCTTGGAACGCCGCAGGAGCGCGTGAATACGGGCTTTCAACTCATCAAAACTGCAAGGCTTAGCGATGTAGTCATCGGCACCCAGGGTGAGACCACGAAGGACGTCTTTCTCATCCCCCCTGGCGGTGAGCATGATAATGGGTGTATCCGACATCTCCCGCAGCCGTTGGCAAGTCGTCCAGCCGTCAATGTCTGCCATCATCACGTCCAAGATAACCAAGTCCGGGCGAGATTGGTAGGCCTGTCGGAGGCCATCCTTTCCCCCAGAGGCAGTGATGACCGAAAAGCCTTCTCGCTCCAGGCCTAATTGTAGAAGCCTGAGCAGTCCGGTGTCATCATCTATTACCAGGATCGTCTCATTTATATCCATTTTTCCTCCTACGGAACTGACTTGTGAACTCATATTTATTTCTCGATCCGCCCCAGAATTGGAAAAGACAGGCTGGCTCTGTTCGATTTAATATTATCACAAGGAAGTGAAAGGACGGTTTAAGCAAGGTGAACAAATCGTCACGAAGTTTAGATTTGACTAATACCCCCAAACTGTTGTATATTTAAGGAGACACCATGTCTACAACTCCTTGCGGCTCGCGAATACCAGTGGAACAACAGCAGACACCGGATGGAGCATCAACCGGCCGGCTCACGTCTGAGTCCTCCAACGCCCTCGCCGAATCTTGCGTGATGGAGCAATCTGAGCAGGCACCAGAATCATATAGCCGTGAACTCGCCACTCTCAGTACCGTCGCCCACACGCTGATGGAGACCCTGGATGTTGAGACCATCCTTGAGAGGTTACTCAACCACGTAAACGAGGTGTTGAACACAGAGGCCACATCGGTGGCCCTGCTCGATCAAGAGACAGGGGAATTGGTCTTTCACGCGGCTTCAGGCATCGCCGCCGCCGAGACCATAGACCTGCGCCTGCAACCGGGTGAAGGCATCGCCGGCTGGGTGATGCAGCATCAAACCCCTCAATTGGTGCCGGACGTCTATCAGGACACACGTTTCTACGCTGGCATTGACGCCGAGACCCCGCTCACTACTCGCTCCCTCATCTGCGTACCCCTGAAGGTCAAGGGCCACATTATCGGTGTCATCGAGGCACTGAACAAGATAAAAGGTGATTTTGACGTACACGACGTCGCTTTGCTGGAAGCAGTGGCAGCACCGGCCGCTACTGCAGTAGGAAACGCCCGGCTATACGAGGCCGAACAACACAAGAGGCGCATACTGACAGCCCTGCATCGCGCAGGCGAGCGCCTACTTTGTGTCTTCACCCTTGATGAAGCCCTGAACGCCATCGTGAGCATCGTCCGCGAAGAATTCCGGTTTGATCGCTGCTGGCTAGGTCTGATAGATGATCAGCGACAAGAACTAGTAGGGCGAGCGGGATATGGCATTGGCATCACCCCAGAAATCATCGCCCAACGCTCCCTGCTGGACGTCAAACCCGCTCCTCCCCCTATTATCTGTGTACTTGAGCGGACACCGGTTCTGATCAGTGATCAGTTGCACGACCCACGCTGCGAGGGCCTGCACGACATACTCCAGGCGCTGGGTGTCTCCTCCTTCGCCACTGTGCCCATCGTGGCCGGGGAGGAGGTGCTTGGTGTAATCGGCGTGGATAATGCGACCAGCCACCGCCCTGTCTCCAAACAAGACGTAGAGGCGCTGATGGAACTGGGCAATTTGATCAGGCTGGCCCTGGAGCGTGTGCGCCTGTACGAGGGATTAGAAGAGAAAGTAGAGGAACGCACACAAGAACTACAGAAAACGCAGGAGTTGTATCGTCTGTTGATTGACGCCGCTGGCACGGCTGGCGAGGGTATTGTCTTGCTTCAAGACGTAGACGGGCGAGAGGGGGCCATCCTTTATGCCAACGATGCGTTTGGTCATATGCTGGGTTACACCTACCCGGAACTGCTGAACCTGACCATAGCCGACTTACTACCTGCTGAAGAATTGGAGGCTATGCTGATCAGGCACCGTGGGCAAAGGATAGATCTTACACCAGGCCAGGCCTACGAGACTGTGCTGTTGATCAAAGACGGCCAGCGTCTGCCGGTCACTGTGGGCACTGCTACCACCGAGTATGAAGGTCACACAGCAACGATCCTGTTCGCACGCGACATCACCGCTCAGAAGCATTACGAAGAAGAGATCAACCAACGCAACTGGGAGTTGCAAGCACGCAACGCGATTGCGGCCCTCGTAGGGCGCTCGCTGAGCCATGAGAGCATGCTCGATAGTGCTCTGGGCGTCATCGCCAGCGTCACCGGCATGGAGATGGTGGCAGTGCGACTGCGTGACGAGGCAACGATGACCTTCCGATTTGCAGCACAACAGGGCTTCCCTACGGAGTTTATATCCTTCGAGGAACGGGCGGGGTCCGATGAGGCTTTGGGCGAGTGGACGAACAGGACAGGCCAGCCTACGGTGGTGGGAGACACCGCCAAATCCGGCCCGCACCACCTGCCGGATTATGAACTGTGCGCCCAGACAGGGGTCGCCTCCCTGTCCATCGTTCCAATCGAAGCGGCCGGTAACCGGCTGGGCATGCTCTACGTGGGCAGCCACGTCTCGTGGGCCATCTCTCACTCGCAAGTGGACACCCTCATCGCTATTGGGCAGCAGTTGGGGGTGGCGATTGAGAATGCCCGTATGCTTGAGGAAATCCGCCGGGCCGAGACCCGGTATCGGACCCTGATGACGGAGGCTCGTGATGGCATCATTGTCGTGGACACTGCTGACGGCGCCATCGTGGACGGCAACTACACGCTCAGGGACATGACCGGGCTGAGTCTGACCGAACTAGGCGGAATGAAACTCTGGCAACTGTATCCTCCCGAAGCGGCGGACGTTGTGCGCGAACTTCTCACACACATCGTGCAGCAGGGGCAGGGAGAGGCGGACGATCTGTCAATCCAACATAAAGAGGGCCACCTGGTGCCCGTCGAGATTCGCGCTCGGGTGATTGACCTGGGTGACCAGCGAGTAATCATGGCCGTCATCCGCGATGTCACGGAGAAACGCAGAATGGAACAGCACCTGATACGCAGCGAGAAGTTGACGGCCACGGGGCAACTGGCCGCATCCCTGGCGCACGAGATCAACAACCCACTCCAGGGTATGACCCTTTTCCTCGATGCCCTGGAACGAACCCTTGATCCTGGCCACCCTGGACGAAGGCAACTGCAGATGGTACGGGCTGGTCAGGAGCGCATCCGCGACATCGTACAGGGCCTACTGGCCTTCCAGCGTGATAGCAAAGCCACGCTACAGTCTACCGATCTCCATCATTCCCTTCGACAAACGCTCGCTATCGTGGCACCGCGATTCGCCGCCTCGAACATCACAGTCCACGAGATGCTGGCTCCAGAGAGGGCCGAGATAATGAGTTATCCTGGTCAGTTTAATCAGGTGTTTCTCAACCTGCTGCTCAATGCCGCCGAGGCGCTGCCAGAGGGCGGAGAAATGTGGGTGCGCTCGAAAGTCACGCTCGATGAAGTGTACATCGAAATCCAGGACACAGGCTGCGGTATGTCGGCCGAGGCACTGGACCGGCTTTTTGAGCCGTTCTTCAGCACCAAGGGCACCGAAGTTGGTACTGGCCTTGGGTTGTGGGTAAGCCATCAAATCGTCACCTTTCATCATGGTCAGATTGACGTGCGCAGTCAAATGGGCGAGGGTACTACTTTCACAATCAGGCTACCCCGCACAACCGAAGCACTGGAGGAAATGAGGAAATCATGAGCGAGACAGCGAACATCCTGGTTGTGGACGACGACGATTTCGTGCGGGCCAGTTTTGCCAATGAACTGACAGCCGCCGAATACGAGGTTGCCACGGCAGAAAACGGGGAGGCAGCACTGGCGCTGCTGGCCAAGTCGGACTTTGATGCAGCGTTGGTGGACATCAGAATGCCCGGAATAGACGGGCTCACCGTCGTGAAAGAAGGGCTTGAGATCGCACCCGAGACCCGCATGATCGTGATCACCGGCTATGCCTCCATTGACACTGCGGTAGAGGCGCTGCGCTACGGAGCCTACGACTACCTGAGAAAACCTTGCCGGAGCCGGGAACTGATCGCCACGGTGTCGCGTGCCGTAGAAAACCGACGGCTGCAGCAGGAAGTGCAGTTGCTGCGCAAAGACATGATTGACATGTTGGTACACGACCTGCGAGGCCCGTTGAGCATCATCTCTGGCGC
Source organism: Anaerolineae bacterium (assembly GCA_030612185.1). The sequence goes on along the minus strand of JAUWOI010000008.1, from coordinate 12,737 downwards.
TTACAGCATGCTGGAGGGTGAACTGAGTGCGCTTGAGGAAGGAGCAGTGGCTCGCCAGTGGTTGGATATTGCCCAACGGGGGCAGGTGCGACTCGATCGCCTGATCAATACGCTGTTGGAGATGAGTAGATTGGAGGCTGGCGAACCGCTGGGAGAAAGAGAAGCCGTCACGCCCTTGACATTGGTGCGAGAAACGATCAGTCAACTAAAGCCCCTGGCCGATATCCGGGATTTGAAACTGCGTACCAAGGTAGCGAGTCGCCTGCCGAAAGTGCAGGTTGACCGGATGCTGATGGTGAGGGCATTAAGCAATCTGCTCGACAACGCGATCAAGTACAGCCCTCCTGAAGGCACGGTCGTGGTCGGCGCGCACTATTCCCAGGCGGATTCGCCAGCGGTCTCCTTCTGGGTGCGCGATCAAGGGCCAGGCATCCCCTTGGAATACCGGGAGCGTGTCTTCGAAAAATTCACCCACGTGCCGGGTCGCAAACGGGGCGGTATGGGCCTGGGGTTGCCATACTGTCGCCTGGTCGTGGAAGCACATGGAGGACGTATCTGGGTGGATAGCCCAGCGGAGGGAGGCAGCATCTTCTCTCTCACGGTGCCGGTGGAGGAGCCGCAGGACGATGCTTCTTGTGATCACACCCGCAGGTAGACCCTCCACTCGGCCGGCACCTCCCCGGAGACGACCAGATAGTTGACGCGCGGTGTCTTGGGCTCCCACCGCAGCCGCATCCCGGCCTCGTGGGGCGTGCGGTCGGCCTTGCGGTGGTTGCACCAGCGGCAGGCGCAGGCCGTGTTGCCCCAGCCGTTGCCCCCGCCCCGGCTGCGGGGAATCAGGTGATCCAGCGTGAAGTCGGCGCGGATGACAACCCGGCCGTGAGACCGCTCCCCGGCACGGACGCCGCAGTACACGCAGGTATAACCGTCGCGGGCCAGGACGGCGCGCCGGTTCCACGTCGCCCCGCGCCGGGGGACGTTGACGTAGTAACGCAGCCGCAGCACGGAGGGCACCTCGAAAACCGTGCTCGGCGTGCGTAGCCGCGCCGCGGTACCATCCACGCCCTCGGCCACGCCCCGCATCAGCAGGCCAACCGCACGCCGGACGGAAACGACCCGCAGCGGCTCGTAGGATGCGTTAAGCAGTAGAACTCTCGCTGTCATATCGTCTTGTCTCCCCAAGAGATGCCGGAGGCCGGAATCGAACCGGCGACCTCCGCGTCTTCAGTGCGGCGCGTCTACCAACTGAGCTACCCCGGCAAGAAAGCGGGCCTGAGTGCCGCCACCAGGAATCGAACCTGGACGGGCAAAACCCACCTGGGCCTAAACCAGGCGCGTCTTCCATTTCCGCCATGGCGGCATTACAGCACGAGCGCGAGGGATTGAACCTCGAACCTCCGGTTTTGGAGACCGGTGCTCCGCCGATTGAGCTACGCTCGCTTGAGGTCGGGACGGGCGGATTCGAACCGCCGCTCTCGTGGTCCCAGGCCACGCGGGGACTCCTAACTCCCCTACGTCCCGACGCTGGAGGGAGGCGTCGGACTCGAACCGACCTTGCGCGGGCCACAACCGCGCGTTTTGCCGCTAAACTAGCCCCCCTCGAATATAGAACGCAGATTCACGCAGATGAAATAAAGAATCAGCGCTGATCTGCGTAAATCCGCGTCCCAAGTATTGATAGGTGGAGGTGCGGGGACTCGAACCCCGGTCCCGGAGGTTGCGGTGCTGGTCATCGAGGGCATCTGCTAGCGGGCCTTTTCCCTCTCGCACCACCCTTGGCCCCCGGTCGAAACCTGTCACCCCCACGCAGGCCGGAGCGATGCCTCTGGCCTGACTCCCTCCACCGCGTCCCGACGACGGCCTCATTCACAGGTATGCTTCGGCACCCTGGCCCGCTATGAGCGACACCGGCTCTCTGTCCCCTTCAACGATAGTCCAACAGCGGTTAGCGGTTAGCCATTAGCAGTTAGTGGTTAGCAAGAGGTTATCGGCCAGTGATGGCTAATTGCTGTTGGCTTCCTGCTGACTGCTGACTGGGTTACGCCACATCGTTCGCGGTGATGCCCTTGCACCGAGGACATCGCCGGAGAGCCTTGACCCCGGGGCCCCGATCACCCCGGACAGTGGAGAGAAGACGAAATTGGAAGACGAAATTGGCAAGGTACAACAAAAAAAGCGCGGGGCCTTGGATAAGACCCCGCGCTCCTCGCCAACTGAGGAAGTTACGTGCTTTCGCGCACCTCCTCCCCTGGCGAGGGTTCAGGCTCGTATCCCAGGACCGACCGCAGCGCCGCCGAAAACTCGGCGGGGCTAACGGAATGGTGTTGGTAAAGTGCTGTCAATTCTGAGACTGCCTGGTCTGCGACGTAGGCCCTGATGACTTTGGCCATTGCACACGCCTGTCTTTCGGCCTGCTGGCGGAGCCACTCCACTGTCCCGGCCGGCAAACGCACCGGCAACGTCCGTTCGGGCAAATGCTGGGGCGCCCGCTTACCGGTTGCCTGCGCGTCGTCCAGAATGGAGCGCACGGCGGTGGAGACCGGTGAGCCTGGTATGCAATTACTCAGATGGCCCAGGTATACGTTCATCGTAACTGAGATTATACCACAGTCCGTATCTGTGTCAAGGATACGTTCACAAGAGAGGAACGGCCGAAGCGATGTCAATTTGACCTGCGCTTCCCATTGTGCTACAATGTCCCTCATACCAATGGACATCACCACTCTCGAAAACTGGCTTTGGGAAGCCGCGTGCTCTATCCAAGGGCTGGGTGAGAGGGTCGAAGGGATCAGCAAAAGATGACTCCCCGACGCATCTCTTGGGTCCTCGTAGGGCTGTTGGTCCTGGTGCTCACGTCGGCGGCCTGCAACTGGCCCACACCGACCAGCACTGCTCCGCCCGCTGCAGGATTGGTCATCCAGGGACACGTGTGGTTGAGCGTCGAGGAGGGGGCGGGCCTGGCCGAGGTGAAGATCTATAGGAGATATGCCTCTTATTCCGGCGTGCTGGTGGCAACCACGGATCAGGACGGCTATTACAAATCCGACTTCGCTTCCATCCCTGGCGACGAGATGGTCACTATCTGGGCGGAGTTGGAAGGATATGCCTTTGAACCGGAGCAGTACTACTGGCGGCATTATTATGGCTACGAATCGAGAACGCTGAATTTCGTCGCTGCTCCTGCGCAGCCTGCCCAATGACGTTGAGACTGCAGAGAACCTCGGATGATGGAAATACACGATGTATCTTTTCAATAAATGGGGGTGAGGTGGAGGAACGCCAGCATCTTGCTGGCATCTAGCGACCAAGATGGTCGCGTTCCCCCAAGATATTGAGAAGTTGCTATGAGCCTCGGCTCACCACCAAGGACGAAAATAATGTAACCGTCATTCCGAGCGGAACGGAGCGCAGCGGAGTGGAGTCGAGGAATCTCGCGCACACGGGAACGAGATTTCTCGACTCGCTGCGCTCGCTCGAAATGACGTGGGAGCGTTGGGCTATTTTCGGAACAGATACATACATACATACATACATTCATTCATACATACATACATTCGTTCGTTCGTTGATGTCGTGAGATCCGTGTTCGCGATGCGAGAGCGGGGGAAATGGTTGTCGGGGTGGGCATTGAGTCGGAGGGCAACATAGGAAAAGGCTCGGCACAGGAGGCCGAGCCTTTTCCGTTGAGCGTGGTGGGCCGGGAAGGACTCGAACCTTCGAAGGCTGAGCCAGCGGATTTACAGTCCGCCCCCTTTGCCGCTCGGGACACCGACCCATTTCCCAACTCTTCCTAGCCGGCGATGGGAGTCGAACCCATGACCTACTGATTACAAGTCAGTTGCTCTTCCACCTGAGCTACGCCGGCGCAACGATATTATACCACAGTCAACCCGAGGGTCAAGGTTTTGTCACTCGGCCACCACGAGACCCCATCTACCGCCGCCAGCGGTAATCGTGATCCAGTGCCTTCTTAATATCCTTTTGCACTTCCCACAACCGCTCAATGGCCCACTCGTCGCCTGTCCAGCGGTAGATCAACAGGCAGTGAATCTGCTGGGCGTGAGGGGTGCTGTTCCAGCGGTGAATCTCCGCGTAGGCTGCCCGCACCCAGCCCTTGTCCTTGTTCACCCAGCCTGCTTTTCCCTCCCCCTGGTGTTCCAACGCCATCCAGTGATTGGATTCGGTGATGTAGATCGGACGGTCGCGCCATTTCTCCGGGATGGCCTCCGCAAAGGGTCGGTAGGCCTGGAAGTCGTAGTAGTGCTCCTTCGGCGTGCCTGGCTGGAGGAACTCGTCGGTGAAGACGGTTTTGCCGGTGATGAGTCCCACGTCCATCCAGTGGGTGTAGGTGTGCAGCGTGATGCCGTCCAGGTCGTTTATGTGACTGAGCATCTCCTTGAAGTACTCCAGCGGTCTGTTGCGCTTGCCGCCCAACAGTTTCCAGGGATAGGTATTGTAGGGGTCCACCGCGCCGGGCGTGACGATGGCCTCGGGCTGCACCTGCTTGATGCGCCGCCGCGCCAGGTTGAACGCCTCGGCGTACATCTGCGGGGTGATGTGCTCGACCGGGTGCTCGGCTCCGCCGGGATGCTCGCGCACGTTGTTTTGCTCGTTGCCGATGATCCAGATATGGCATCCCTGGGAGTTCTGGACGTAGCGGGCACAGGCACGGGCGAAGTCGGCGTATTTGGCGCGCACCGGCAGCGTGCCGCTTGGCTCGTAGCCGTTATTGAGGCGCACGATGACGCCGTAGCCGCTGTTGGACCAGGAAGTATAGTTGTGACCGCCGCCGTGATGGGGGTCAGTGCCTACCGCCTCGCTGAAGAGCACCCAGCCGGTCTTGTGCTTGTTCTCGAAGAGGAAGCGAAAGTCGGCGGGAGTGGTGGCCCCGGCGGCGTGGATGCCGAAGATCCAGGCACACTCCCCAGGAGGCAAGCCAGCGTCGTCCACCGGCCTCCGTTTGTCGGCCAAACGTTTGGCGTTGATGTACAGGCCGTTCACGTACCCTTCGTGGAGGCTTGGCGTGCGGACGCGCACCCACTGATCCTTTCCTATCTTGGCGGCTGCTTCCTTGGGGTCCTCCAGCACCTTCAATACGGTTCTATCAGGCACACGCCAGACGCGGGCGGTATTCTCACCCCGCCCCCGGCGTACGTTCATCTCGCCAGGGCTGCTGACGCTCAGGTAGGCAGTCGGCTCCGGGGAAGGTACAGGGGTACCATCGTACAGGCGGAGGTACCAGGCGGCAACGTATCCCTCAAGCCCTTCTGGGGTACGAATGTGAAGCCACTGATCATACTGGCCTACCTTGGCCTGCACGTCGGCTTCTGGCTCCAGCGGCTCCAACACTGCCCCATCGTTCACCTGTGCAATGGGCGCTTGGGCGGTGGAAGGCAACAGGCGCACGTTCAGGTAGCCCACCTCCAGACTCACTACTTGCACCCGCACGCCGGCTGGTGGTGCTGGTGGTGGTGCTGGTGGTGGTGCTGGTGATGGTTTCGCTTCCTTGTACAGGCGCAGATACCAGGCGGCGACGTACCCGGCGACGCCTGTGGGAGTGCGTACGTGGAGCCATTGTCCACTCTGGCCCACCTTGGCCCGCGCGCCGGCGCCAGGCTCCAGCGCTTCCAGCACCGTCCCGTCGTCCACCTGTGCGACGGGCGGCCGCTCGGTGGAGGGCTGTGGCCGAACGTTCAAGTAGCCCATCTCGGGGCTGACCACCTGCACTTTGAGCGCCGCCTCCAGTTCCTTCTTGTCACCGTCCCACAATCCCTTGTTGTGCAATTCTGTCATCGTTTTCTCCTTTCGGTCTCTGAATATGAAAGGCAGGAAAATACGGAAGAGATTTGACATCGTCACGCCCCTTATTAACGTGAGACGTGACGGCTGCCGCGAATATTGAAGCGCCACGGGGCGCTCAACGCCGTCGCGTCGCCCCGCACGCCGATGCGGGGACCGGTGGCGACGGCCTCGTTGGGCACGGCCCCGTTCTTCTCGATGAACAAGAGCGCGTCAGGCGTGCACAGGTCGGCCCTGTCGAACCGCCGCCGGTTTATGTCGAGCGCCTGGCACAACCGGGCTGGGCCGCTGGTCAGCCGTACATGCGACACGCCACCCCGCCGCGCCCGCATCATTTCGATCCCCTCCAGCGGTTCCAGCGCGCGGATGAGCACCGCCGCCGGGTAGTTCTGCCGCTCGGTGACGACGTTGAAGCAGTGGTGCATCCCGTAGATGAAGTAGACGTAGGCGTGGCCGGGTGGGCCGAACATTGGGGCGTTCCGCCCGGTAAGGCCACAGCGCGCGTGCGAAGCCTGATCTTTCTCTCCAATATATGCTTCGACCTCGACGATGCGCCCGGACAGACGCACCCCATCCAGCATCCGCACCAGTCGCTGCCCCAAAAGCGCACGGGCGACGGTGAGGGTATCGCGGACAAAGAAATCGCGGCTCAAACGTGACATCGCTGCAAGCACGAATTCCGTGCTAGGTTGTCCAGGCAAGTGTATTGTCCAGTACGAGTCTTGCTGTAACCCATCGCCCTGGGGGGATCGTGTAGTCTACAACATAGTATACCAGCCAACGGCAGGGGGTCAAGTTCTTTTCAACGGAGTTGCAGCACTGGACAGGATGTGATAAGATACTGGCATCTGTCTGATTCAAGAGGCTGGTCGTGAAACACCGCCATTGGGAGCCAAATGTCCGCGCCCCTCCTGACCACCAAACTCTATATCCCCCCCGTCCGATCCGAACTGGTGCCGCGCCCGCGCTTGACCGAACGGTTGAACGCGGGCCTGCATCGCAAGTTGACGCTCATCTCCGCCCCGGCCGGCTTCGGCAAGACCACGCTGCTGAGCGAATGGGTTGGCAACTGCGAGCGGCCGGTGGCCTGGCTCTCGCTGGATGAGGGTGACAACGACCCCGCGCGGTTTCTCACCTACCTCGTCGCCGCCCTGCAGAAGGTGGACGAGACTATTGGGCAATCCGTGCAGGGCCTCCTACAATCGCCGCAACTGCCGCCCGGTGCGTCAGCGTCTCCTGACCAGGCAGAGTGGATTGAAGCGCTGATCACGACATTGATCAACGACATCACCACCGTGGCAACTGCCTTCACGCTCGTGCTGGACGACTATCACCTCATCCACGCTGCTTCGATCCACCAGGCGATCCGGTTTCTGCTAGAGCATCAGCCATCCCTGATGCACGTGCTCATCAGCACGCGCGAGGACCCACCCCTGCCGCTCCCACGGCTGCGCGTCCGGGGCCACGTGACCGAGATTCGGGAGCGTGAACTGCGTTTCACGGTGGAAGAGGCTACAGATTTCCTCAACCGGACGATGGGCCTGCACCTCTCTCCCGATGCGGTGACAGCCCTCGAGACACGCACCGAGGGCTGGATCGCCGGGCTGCAACTGGCCGCGCTCTCCCTACGAGACCGCGACGATGCCGGCGCCTTCATCGCCGCTTTCGCGGGCGATGACCGTCACGTGATGGACTACCTGGCTGAGGAGGTGCTGCACCGCCAGCCGGAAGCGATTCAGAGCTTTCTGCTGCACACGGCTATCCTGAACCGGTTCAGCGCGCCGCTCTGCGACGCCCTGGTTTCCGATATCCGACTTCCCGCTCCGAGCCAGGCCCTCCTTGAGCGTCTCGATGCTGCCAATCTTTTCCTCGTTCCGCTCGACAACAAACGGGAGTGGTATCGCTACCATCACCTGTTCGCCGATCTGCTGCGCTACCGGCTGCGGCGCGAACACCCGGAACGACTGGCCGACCTGCACCGGCGTGCCAGCCAATGGTACGAGCAAGCGGACGACCCAGACGAGGCAATTCACCACGCCCTGGCTATTCCCGATTCCTCTCTCGCCGCCCATCTTGCCGAGCAATATGGCCTGCGTTTGGTGGGGAGCAGCCGCTTGGCGACCTACCTGAGTTGGGTGCGGCGCATTCCGGACGACGTAATCTACACCCGCCCCTACCTCTGCGCGGGCTGTGGCTGGGCCTTTGTGCTCACCGGGCAGGTCGAAGCCGCCGAGCGGCACGTGCAGGCTGGAGAGGCGGCATTATCCGACTTTGAGCGAGTCTATGCAGCGCCTGAGGGCCGCTTCATCACCTGGGAAGAGGTGCGCGGCCATCTGACCGCGATCCGTGCCTATTGCGCCCGCTTACGAGGCGACATACCCGGCGTGATTGAGCACTCGGAGCAAGCCCTGGCGCAACTGCCCGCCGATGCCTTCACCGTCCGCTGCGTGGTGGCTCTCAACCTGGGCTTGCTCCATTTCAACAGTGGAAAACTGGACGCGGCTCAGACTGCGTTTGCCGAAGCGCTCGAGATGGCGCTCAAGTCCGAGGAGAATATGTTTGTGGCGGTGAGCGCGCTGAGCCTGCAAGGAGACATTCTCGCATTCCAGGGAAAGTTACGAGCGGCGATTGAGCGCTACCATCGGGTTATCGAACTTGGAACTGAAGGGACAGGCGCACCCTTCCCTGTCCCCGCCATCGGCATGGGATACCTGGGGCTGGCTATGGCGCATTACCAACGTTACGAGTTGGCGACCGCTGCCCACCACCTGGAAAAAGGGCTGGCGCTGGCCAAACAAGCCGGTTACAGTGAGGCGGTGATCGGCGTCTACCTGGCTCAGGCGCAGTTTGCGGTGGTCGCCGGCGACCTGGCGCGGGCTGAGGTGTTGCTCGACCAGGCCGGTGAACTCGTCCAGCCCTACCGGACCGCCTCTCGCTTTTACACGAGTTGGATGGCAATCCGTGCGGAACTCTATTTGGCCCAGGACGATACTGACGCTGCTGCTCAATGCGTCGCGGCGCTCAATCTACAGGTAACCGAGCTGGCAGCCCAGGACTTGACAGCAGGGGCTTGTTGGGCACGCTTGTCTGAGTATCTGCTGCTTCCCCGTATCCTGTTGGCCCAAGGACGACTTGACAAGGCGGCAGATGTGTTGGAGCGGCTGGTGACCGTGGCCGAGACGGGCCGGTACTTGGCTGTTCTCATCGAGGCCACGATCCTCCAGGCGCTGGCCTGGCATCTCAAACGTGACAACGCCCGGGCGCTGGGATACCTGGAACGCGCCCTCGCGCTGGCTGCGCCCGAAGGGTACGTTCGTCCCTTCCTCGATGCTGGGGAGCCGATGCGCAGGCTGCTGCGCCAGGCCGTCGCGCGGGATATTCAGGTAGAGTACGCACAAAAACTCCTCACAGCGTTTGCGGCCCAGGCCCGCAGGGGCAGCGCATTCCCCGCGCTGCCCGATACAGCCGCCACACCGCTTTACGAACCGCTCACCGAACGGGAACGGCAAGTTCTGCGACTGCTCGCGGTGGGTCTCTCCAGCACAGAAGTGGCCGATGAGTTGGTCCTCGCCGTCAGCACGGTGCGCTCCTACATCAAGACGATCTACCGCAAGATGGACGTCCACGACCGAGACGAAGCCATCACGAGGGGACAGCAGTTAGGCGTAATCTGAGATCCAGGCTCCCCCACCCATCCCCCCTACCCAAACCCACCACGTAGGGGTAGCGATCCCCCCTACTTGTGTGGTACAATCTTTCCAGAAAATGCAAGGAAAAGACATTGTCTCATCCCTGCATAGCGATCTGAGGAGGGGCCACGATGAATGTGCACGATGCAACACCTCAATTCTACTATCAAATTCGCGTGGAGGGACGGCTCGACGAGGGCTGGACGGTCTGGTTTGAGGGGATGGAGGTAGCGGTTGACGCGTCTGAAGATGATGACCCCACCACGACCACCATCGCCGGTCCCGTCCTCGACCAGGCGGCCCTGTACGGCCTGCTCAGCCGCATCCGGGACCTGGGCCTGTCGCTGGTCTCGGTCAATCGTATCAAGCCCCGCAACGGGCTGATCAAAAAGGAGATGCAAGTATGAAAGCAGTAATCTTGAACGGATCGGAAAAGGGCGACGCCGCAGTGGACGGCATACACGAGATCATCGTTGATGAACTTGAGGGCCAGGGATGGGAGGTTGAGCCATTCATCCTGCACGAGATGGAGATTCGTCATTGCGTGGGCTGCTTTGGCTGCTGGGTGCAGACCCCCGGCGTCTGTGTCATAAACGACGCCGGACGCGACGTCGCGAAAGCGATCATCCAAAGTGACCTGATCGTCTGGCTCACGCCGGTCACCTTTGGCGGATACTCGTCGCAGCTCAAGAAAGCGGTGGATAAACTCATTTGTAACATCTCTCCCTTCTTTGTCAGGGTCGAAGGAGAAATTCACCACCAGCGGCGTTACGAGCGCTACCCGTGCCTGATGGGCGTGGGCGTGCTCCCGCAGGCGGATGAGGAGAGCGAGCGCATATTCACGGCGCTGGTGGATCGCAACGCGATCAACCTGTACGCTCCTGCCCACGTCGGGAGGGTCATCCCCAGCAGTCAGGGGGCAGACGAAATTCGCGCCGAAATCCAGTCACTTATCAAGGCAGTGGAGGTGAAGTAATGAGTACACAGGGACACGTTCTACTTTTGGTTGGGAGCGCCAAGCGGCCTCGGAGCACGTCAGAGTCGCTGGGTACATATCTTGGCGAGCGGTTGGGCGAGCGAGGGTTTGAGACTGAGACGCTGCTCCTCCACCGCGCTCTCAAGTCGGATGAAAGCCGCGCGGAATTGCTCGCCGCGACCGACCGCGCCGATGTCCTGGTCATCGCTTTCCCGCTCTACGTGGATAGCCTGCCCTATCTGGTCATCCGGGCTATGGAGATTGTTGCCCAGCACCGCCAGGCCAGGGGAGAGGGAAAGAAACAGCGGCTGGTAGCCATCGTCAACTGTGGTTTCCCGGAGGCGCACCAGAACGATACGGCGCTCGCTATCTGCCGTCAGTTTGCTCGGGAAGCCGGCTTCGAATGGGCCGGCGGCCTGGCCCTGGGCGGGGGAGAAGCCATAAACGGCAAATCGCTGTCCCAGGTGAAAGGTATGGCCCGCAACGTGACAAAGTCCCTCGACCTGACCGCCGATGCTCTCACCGAGGGCCAGCCGGTACCGCAGGAGGCGGCGGAAGCGATGGCCACGCCCATCACACCCGCCTGGGCGTATGCCTTGTTGGGAGGGATGGGCTGGAAGCGACGAGCAAAGAAGCACGGGACGCAGAAAAAGCTGCGTGATCGGCCCTACCATCAAGCGTAAGACAAAATTCCTATGAATAGAAGGAGAGTACAATGACCAAGGTCAAACAATTACCGCTACGACAGAGAATCAGGAAAGCGTTGTTGTTCGTTTCGCTCTTGCTTTTTCCTCTTACCCTCTACTACTTTTCGCCAATGCTCATCATTCAAGGAGCTTTGGAGGGTATCATCAACGGTAGTTTCATTGTCTTTGTGTTGATGTTCCTATCCGCTCTGTTCCTGGGTAGATTCTGGTGTGGGTGGGCGTGCCCAGCCGGAGCGCTACAGGAATTTGGTGCGCCCATCAACGATAAACGAGTCCCTGGCGGGAAATGGGACTGGATCAAGTGGGGCATTTGGATCCCGTGGATCGGCATCATTGCCGTTATGGCTATCCAGGCAGGGGGATACCAGGCCGTGAACCCTTTCTTCCAACTGGAGGGTGGCCTCACGGTGCTGCAGGAGCCTCCACCTCCCTGGTTCACGATCTACTATATTATCATCGCTATCTTCCTGACTCGTTACTACTCAGGCTTCCCACAACACGTCATTCCGAGCGAGCGCAGCAGCCTGTCCTGAACGTAGTCGAAGGAAGTCGAGGAATCTCGGTTTTCGGCGGCAAGAGCGACCAGATTCCTCGACTCCCTTCAGTCCCTTCGACAGGCTCAGGGCAGGCTGCTGCGCTCCTTTCGGTCGCTCGGAATGACGCCTGAGTAGTAACCCTGACTCTTGCCATTGTCGTTGGCCGGCGGGCAGGTTGCCATTACATCTGCTGGATGGCGCCTTTCATGATCATCGGGCGGAAGGTCCGCAATCTCTTCAAGTGGCCGGCGCTGTGCCTGAAAGCAGAGCCTGACAAGTGCATTGACTGCAAGCGGTGCACGCGAGACTGCCCTATGGGCCTGGACGTAAACGGTATGGTCAACATGGGAGATATGGAGTACAATGAATGTATCCTGTGTGGAACCTGCGCCGATAATTGCCCGGAGGATGTGATCCATTACTCTTTTGGCCGCAGGTGACAGCGTACCTGTTCATCAAGGCGTGGACTGCAACCTCGGAGCCGAAACTCGGGGGCGCTATGTGCAACAAGAACGCTTGGCATAGACAAAGCCGCCCAACCAGGCTGGCTGGGCAGAAATCTCGTTTTAATAAAGGAGCAAGAAATGAGTTACAAGCGCGTAATCGTTACAGAGTTTGGCGGGCCGGAGGTGCTCAAGGTTGTCGAGGAGGTGGTGCTCCCGGAACCAGGGCCAGGCGAGGTGCGGGTGAAGGTGTTAGCCACCAGTGCCTGCTTTACGGACACGATGATCCGCAAAGGCGTGTACCGCGACGTGAAGGGAAAGCCACCCTTCTCACCAGGCTACGACGTGGTCGGTGTGGTGGACAGTCTGGGTGCGGGTGTGACCAACCTCAAAGTTGGGCAGATGGTGGCGGACCTCACAGTCATCGGGGGCTATTCCCAATACATCTGCCGGCCAGAGAGTTCTCTGGTTCCCGTGCCCGCCGGTTTGGACCCGGCCGAAGCGGTCAGCCTTGTGCTGTCGTATGTCACAGCGTATCAAATGCTGCACCGCTCGGCAAGAGTGCAGCGTGGCCAAAGCATCCTGGT
>JAUWOI010000484.1 GCA_030612185.1 Anaerolineae bacterium | reverse complement strand
ATCCCCAATCCCCAATCTCCAATCCCCAATCTCCAATCTCCAATCTCTAATCTCCAACCCTACTCTGTCCGTCCGAGCACGCCGGTCCAGCGCAGCAGCCGCCCCAGTCGGGAGAACTCCAGGTCAATCGCCGCCTCGGGACAGACCTCGTGGCAGCAGTAGCAGCGGATGCAGCGCTCGTCGTCCACTATGGCCAGTTGGTCCACGATGGTGATGGCCTGCCGGGGACAGATGCGCACGCAGGTGCGGCAGGCTGTGCACAGTTCGCGTTGGGGGACGGGGCGCGGGACGAGGGCGCGGGTCGCCAACTGTGAAAGCCAGCCACGACCGGCGGGTCGCGTGGCCGCCTGGGTGGTATCGGGCAGGCGGAAGTCGGGCACGGCGACCTCGGCCACCGGCGTGCCCGCCACCGTGACCTCCACCGGCCACCACCCACGCCGTTCGGCTGCGCGGAACAGCGGCAGCCGGTTGGGGTCCAAACCGATGATTTGGCAGACGACCGCATCCAGCGCCACGGCATCCTGGCTGGCCAGCAACACGCCGACGTGGCGGGGGTTTCCGCGCAGACTGGGGCCGTTTCCCTCCATCCCCAATACACCATCCATCACGAAGAGCGCCGGCCGGACGCAGGCCACGATGTCGAGCAACATGTCGCAGAAGCGGTCCATGTCGGCCAACTTGGAGTGGTAGCCAGATTTGGTCAGGCCGGGTACCAGCCCGAAGAGGATCTTGGTCGCGCCGGTGATGGTGGTGAGGCCGTGTGTCTTCAGTTTGGGGAGCGCGATAATCACGTCGGCCTCCTGCCACACCTTCAGCAGGTCGAGTCGTTTGAGCAGCAGGCCGTCGGGTGTGGGCACCTGGATGGCGGTACTGTCGTAGTGTAATGGGACCCCGGTCCGCTCGGCCACTTCTTTCATGCCGGTATCCCGATACAGGCGGCGCATACCGGGCTGGTTGTGCAGCGGGCCGCCGGGGCTATCGGCGATGAGAGGTTTCCCCCCGGCCTCTTGCACCAACTCGATCAGCGCCTCGACGACGGCGGGGTGGGTCGTGATCGCCCGCTCTGGCCGGACCGGTATCAGCAGGTTGGGCTTGAGCAACACGCGCTGGCCCGGCTCGACGAACGCGCCGATACCGCCCAGCGGTTCCAGCAGCCGGCGCAGGGCTGCCTCGACTTCAGGTAGATCGTAGGTAGGACAATGGGTAAGGCTGACAGTTGACATATTAGGATTGTACTACGTCTCGACAGAAGGGCAAACGAACGCGCTCCGACTTTGGGGCGATCTGCGAATGTGGTATAATTGAGCACTAATATACATGATAACCCCATCGTTTACAATTGGTATCGAAGAAGAATATCAGATCATTGACCCTGCCACGCGGGAGGTGCGCTCATACGTGCAGCGATTCCTCGAAGAGGGCCGGACGGTGCTGCCCGACCAGATCCGCCCCGAGTTCCTGCAATCGCAGGTGGAGGCGGGCACGCGCATCTGCCGCAATGTCCAGGAGGCGCGCCGCGAAGTGATCCGCATGCGCCGCTCGATCTGCGAACTGGCCGAAGACGAGGGGCTGTGGGTGGCGGCGGCGGGTACGCATCCCTTTTCGTCCTGGGCAAGGCAGGAGGTCTCCCCCTTTGGCCGCTACCCCGAACTGGCCCGCTTCCTGCAGGACGTGGGACGGCGGCTGCTGATCTTCGGCATGCACGTCCACGTCGGCATTGCGGATCAGGAATTACTGATCGAGGTGATGAATCAGATACGCTACTTTCTGCCCCACATTCTCGCCCTCTCGACCAGTTCCCCCTTCTGGCACGGTCGTGATACAGGGCTGAAGTCATACCGCAGCGTCGTTTTTGAGAGCCTGCCCCGCACCGGCATTCCTCAGCAGTTTGGTTCCTACGCCGACTACCGCAGTTACGTGGATCTGCTGCTGGCGACGGGCAGCCTCGCCGAGCCCACCCACATCTGGTGGGACGTGCGCCCCAGCGAGAAGTTCCCCACGCTGGAGGTGCGCATCCCCGATATGTGCACGCGCGTGGACGAGACACTGTGCCTGGCGGCGTTGGTACAGGCCATCGTGGTCAAACTGGTGCGCTTGCGGAAGGCCAACCAGACCTGGCGGCTCTACCGCAAACACCTGCTCGACGAGAACAAGTGGCGTGCGGTGCGTTACGGCATTGCGGATAAACTGATTGACTTCGGCAAGGCGGAAGAGGTACCCTTCCCGGCGCTGATTGAGGAGTTGCTGGCATGGGTGGACGACGTGGTGGACGAACTGGGAAGCCGGGTGGAAGTCGAATACGCCCGCACCATCCTGCGCCAGGGCACCAGTGCCGACCGCCAACTGGACGTCTATCGCCGGACGGGTGATCTCCAGGCTGTGGTAGACCACGTGGTGGAGGAAACGCGGGAAGGGCTTGAGTGATCCCGTGGTGCTGCCACCTCACGCCTCACGTTTTCGAGCAACGCCATGCGGAATTTTGTACCCTTTTTGTTGATCCTTTTTATCATCGCCGCGCTCCTGCGCGTGGACTTCTTTTTCACCATCGCCTATCTCTTCTTCGCCGTCTACCTGCTATCGCGCCTCTGGACGCGGCGCACGGTGAAACATCTGCGCGCCCAACGACGTTTTGTGAACCGCGCCTTCCTCGGCGACCGGGTGACGGTGGATCTGACGGTGCAGAACGCCGGTTGGTTGCCCGTTCCCTGGCTGGAGGTGCACGAGTCGTTGCCGGTGCAACTTTTTACGCCTCCCTTCCATCGCGAAGTGATCAGCCTGGGCCCGCGCGAGCGACACCACTTTTCCTACACGCTCAACTGCCGCCAGCGGGGCTACTATCCCATCGGCCCGTTGGTGATGCAAACCGGCGATTTGCTGGGTCTTGCACGTCGCACCCTGACACAGGTGGCGTCGGAGTATATCATCGTTTATCCCCGGGTGGTCCCCCTCCAGAAACTGGGCCTGCCCACGCGCTCACCACAGATCGCGCTGCCCGCCCGCTCGCACCTGTTTGAGGACCCGGCCCGGGTGATGGGCGTGCGTGACTACCAGCGGGGCGATTCTCCTCGTCGTATCCACTGGACGGCGACGGCCAGCGCCGGCCGGTTGCTGGTGAAGCAATACCAGCCGTCCATCGCTCGCGAAACCCTCATCTGTCTTGATCTGGACCAGGAGGGGTACGAGCGCCGCCAGCGATACACTGCCACCGAACTGGCCATCGTCGTCGCGGCCTCCATCGCCAACCACATCGTCGTCAGAGAGGGGCTGCCGGCGGGATTGGCCACCGAGGCGTGGGATCCGTTGCTGGATGATCGGGCTCGCTTCTCTCTGCCCCCACGCTCGGAGCGGGGCCATTTGATGAGCCTGCTGGAAGTGCTGGCCCGGGTGCAGGTCGCGCCGTCGGTCTCGTTCGTGGATCTCCTCCGCCGCGAGAGCGTGAACCTGCCGTGGGGAGCCACGCTGGCAGTCATAACCGGTCGCGAGAGCGAAGCGCTGTTCGATACCCTGGTCTATCTGCGGCGGGCCGGATTTGCCGTGGCGTTGATCCTGGTGCGGTCGCCTCCCCCGTCAGCCGAACTGCAAAAGCGAGCCGCCCTGCTTGGGATGCCAACTCATCGGGTGTGGCACGAGCGTGACCTGGAGACGTGGCGATGAACCACAATTCGTGGCTGGAGAACCTGTTCCGCCCGTTGGTGATCGGAGTGATGTGCGGTTGTAT
>JAUWOI010000560.1 GCA_030612185.1 Anaerolineae bacterium | reverse complement strand
TTTTCACGGCGCATGGGTGTGGTGCGGTAGTGCACACCATCAAAGTTGAATCGGCTGACGGGCAAGTGGTCTTGCACGACTATTGGATCCTGGCCCCTTGGTGCGGGGGATAGTGACTTGTCCATTTCCGGTTCGGCGAGTATACTCTGTACTGATCGCCTGCGGCGCTGAAGTGGGCGTGGGAGAAGGCGGTTGCGGAACTGGAGCGGCCAGGGGGCTGCCAGCGCATCCGAGCAGGTATGACATAAGGAGAGCTTTATGAAGCAAGATCTAGACCGTTTGATGGAGCAGCGTGGGCTGGATGCAGCCCTCGTCGTGGGGGCCGTACACGGCAACCCGGCGATGTATTATATGACCAACGGCGCGGGACTCACGCGCGGGTGGGTGCTCAAGAAGCGGGGCGAGGAGCCTGTGCTTCTCTGCTCGCCGATGGAACGGGAGGAGGCCGCTGCCAGCGGTCTCGCCATCGTGAACATGGGCAAATACGACTACATGAGCATCCTCCGCGAGACAGGCGACCAACTGGCCGCGGCCGTCGAATTGCACCGCCGGGTGTTTGCCGACCTGGGTGTGAGCGGTCGGGTGGGCTTCTACGGACTGGCCGATCATGGCCGTGCCTGGGTGTTGCTAAACGCGCTGAACACGCAACTGGAGGGCATTGAGATCTACGGTGACTTCGACGTGACGCTGATTGATGCCGCCCGCACCACCAAGGATCAAGTCGAGGCCGAGCGTATCCGGGAGATTGGCCAGGGCACCTGCGAGATCGTGGCCCGCACCGTCGAGTTTCTGAAGTCGCACCGGGTAAATGACGAAGTACTGGTACAGGCCGATGGCACGCCGTTGACCATTGGGCGGGTGCACGAGGAGATCAACCGCTTCATCGCCGAGCAGCGGCTGGAGGACCCCGAGGGCTTTATCTTCTCCATCGGGCGCGACGCGGGCATCCCCCACAGCAAGGGCCGCGCCGACGACGTGGTCGCGTTGGGCAAGACCATCGTCTTCGACATCTTCCCCCGCGAGGCTGGCGGCGGCTACTTCTTCGACATGACTCGCACCTTCTGCCTGGGCTACGCGCCGCCCGAGGTCGAGAAAGCCTATCAGGAGGTGTACGAATGTGTGGAGATGCTCATCGGGGCCTATGAAGTAGGAGCAGATGCACGTCGCTACCAGCAGATGACCTGCGAGTTCTTCGAGAGCCGTGGGCATCCAACCATCGCCAGCGACACCAGGACCGAGGCCGGCTACATGCACACCGTGGGCCACGGGCTGGGGCTGGCGGTACACGAGGAGCCGCGCTTTAGTGACGTGCCCACCAACAGCGACGTGCTTGAGCCCGGTCACGTCTTTACCTGCGAGCCAGGGCTGTATTACCCCGACCGGGGCTTCGGTATGCGCATCGAGGACGTGATCTGGATTGACCCCGACGGCGCCGTTCACAACCTGACAGATTTCTCGAAAGAACTAGTGATCGAGGTGTAATGCTCAATGAGGAGGAGAGGACTGTGGTGAATGAGGAAATGGTCACAGATGCCTCTGTTCTGGACGACACCCACCTGGAACTCGACCAGGCCTTGCCAGAGGGTTTCGGAGAACGGCTGCGGGTGCACGTCACATCATTGCACCCGACGCAGGACTACGCTCTGCACGAGCGACAGGCTGTGTATCAGATGGATGTTGCTTCCGCAACCCAGGCCCGAGTCGTGCTCAATACCAGGCAGGCGATGATTGCCGCCAACCAGTTCATCGTTGAACATCTGCCCGATCGCTTCTCTGCCGGGCTGCCCAAGTTGGTGCTCTTCCCGCTCCGGCCACTCTGGCTTGTCCCGGTGCATCTGACCTATCCCGGCATGAGTGTTGTAGGAGAGGTAGGGATGCTGGCTGTGGATGGAGATCGGCCGATTGTTGTGGGGTGGACGCCGCTGGAGGAAATGGAGGCCCTGGCACGCCAACTCTATGAAGGAAGCCGCGATGAGGTCGAACTTGTCCTTCATAGGAATGGAGATGAAATGATGAGAGAGATAGTAACGGAGGCAACAGTTCTGGATCGTACTCACCTGGTGCTCACGCGCCCCCTCCCGGAAAGTTGGGAACAGCGGCTGCTCGTCCGTATCACTCCTGTGCACACTGCGTCAGAGCATCTCCTGCGTGAGTTGAGGGTGGCATATCTGATGATGTCCGAGCAGGAGCGCCAGGCTGAGGTTGCCATGGCCGAGGAGGGCCTGTGGGCACAGCCAGACTTGGCCGAGGCCTTTCCAGAGGAGGCTGAGTGGCCGTGGTGGGAGTAAAACGAGGCGAGATCTGGCTTGTGGATCTGAACCCAGTGCGCGGCAGCGAACAGCGTGGCGTTCGTCCCTGTCTGGTGATCAGCAACGACGTCACGAATGAGCACGCGCCGACCGTCTGTGTATTACCGCTCACCAGCAATCTGGCAGGCCGTAGATTTCCCATCAATGTCTTGCTGACGTGGGAGGATACTGGCTTGAAGCGTGATTCACTCCTGCTGGGTGGTCAGGTACGGACGATAGCCAAAGAACGCCTGCTGCGGAGGTTGTCAGTTCTACGAGGCGAACGAATGCCCGATGTCGAAGTGGCCCTGGAACTATATCTGGGCCTGATGGAGTGAGTAGTGGTATGATCCGCATCCTTGCTATCGAAACCTCATGCGACGAGACCGCCGCCGCCGGGGGCGAGGACGGGCGGCGCATTCTCTCCAATATTATCGCCTCACAGGTGGAACTGCACGCCC
>JAUWOI010000434.1 GCA_030612185.1 Anaerolineae bacterium | reverse complement strand
TTGATCTTCGACGAGGATGGCCCATTTGCTGGGACTGTTATTTGCCTGTCTGGCCTGGTAGCTGTTCAGTTGGCTTTGCATCTGTTCAAATTCGAGCCTTCATGAAACATGTGCCTTCTGATTGCGCAACCGTTACGCTAGCGAAGAGAAGAGGAGATTCTTTATCTATGACTTCGACGCCGATGAGTATCTGGCCTTTCTGGTGATGGAGCATTTGGAAGGAACCAGTCTCAAGATCCGGTTGCACGACCTGGACTGCCGGGACGAACGGATGGATTTGGAGGCTGATGCTGCGCAACTTCTGAACGAAAAGGAGAAAACAGATGAATGATAAACGAGTACAAATCTGGATCGCGTTGGTGGCTGGTCTGGTTCTGGTGGCCTTGCTGCTGCTTGCCAGCAGCGCGGCAGCAGATCTCCCTGGGCCCGGTTCGGCTTCCCCCGATTCTGTAACACCGTACACTGGTGCTTCCCGTATCGCTCAGGCTGTTTCTATCTGGAGCAGCGGCTGGATCACCATCACGCCGGGAACGATGGAGACGCTCACCCACGGCCTGGGCGGCGACCCGGACGGCTACGCCGTCGAGTTGTGGTTCATGGACACCGACGCGGGAGGCTACGGCATCAACGTCCGGGCCTACGGGGGTCTGGAGGCAGGAGGGAACTACTACGGAGCGGCCTGGCAGAACTTGACCAGCAACACTATTCAAGTCCTCCGCTCCGCCGACGACACCTTTGCCGACCGGGTTCAGGTGCGGGTCTGGGTGCCCGACCCCCTGCCCGAATACTGCAGTGACTGGACGTCCATTGCCCACGGGCAAACGCTCGTCTTCACCCATGGTCTGGGCGGGGACGTGGACGACTACACCGTCGGGCTGACATTCAGCAGTACCCTGCGGGGGATCAATCACTACGCTTACGGGGGGATCGAGATCAACAGCGGTGCCTATCGCGGGGCCTACTGGCATGACGTGAACACCTCGACCGTCAGCGCCTTTCGTTACCTGAACGATCTCACCGCCGGCCAAGTCCGCGTCTGTGTCACCTGTCCTGACCCGCCCGACTACGACAGCGGGTGGGTGACGGTCACCCAGGGCACGGTGATGACCTTCACTCACGACCTGGGCATGAATACGAACCTTTACAGGGTGCGTCTGAATGCCAGAAGCGACGGCGCCAGCGTCGGCATTAACGGCATCTGTGCCGGCGGTATGGACGACATAGGTCATCCCAGGGGAGTCAATTGGGAGAACTTGACTGCCGACACCATCAATGTCTTCCGTCGCCACGAGGACGAGCACGCTGACCAGGTACGCGTGCGTATCTGGCTGCGAGGGCACAGGATCTACCTGCCGCTGGTGTTGAGCAATTACGCGCCTCCACTGGCCTACGACGACGGCACTGCCGAGTCCTATCAGTCGTCGGCCACCCTGGACAGCGGCTTTGCTGTGAGGTTCACCACACCGGGCGCTTCGGCCCAGTTGGTGAGGGCACGCTACTATCTTAATGCCGCTGAAGACAACCACCCCATCCAGGTGCACGTGTGGGATACCGATCACGTTGACCTGATCACGCCTTTCACGGCCACACCGCCGGCGGGTACAGGCTGGTTCGACGTGGATCTGTCGGGCCACAACCTGACGGTGAGCGGCGATTTCTACGTGGGCTTCCTGTACTCCGAACAACACTCGGACCCCTCGCTAGGCGTGGATACCTCCTCGCCCGACGGCTGCAGTTACGAAGTGCCTTGGATCGAGATGACGGGGCTCGATTATATGATCCGCGCCGTGGCTACGCCGCAATAGCACGCACAGCCGCAGACGCCGCCACGACTGTACGAGTGAGCAGGGCCGGATGCCAGCGCAAGTCTGTGTCTGGTCCTTGCCCTCATCTACGTGCCGTGATCACGCAGCACACATGGCGTGTTGCGTCCGCTATCTTTGCCCAGCACAGGAGGAGAGTCCGATGAGCAAGTCGCGACCCGAACGCTTCACCCGCCGCCAGTTCCTGGCCGGCGCGGGGGCCGCGTTGGCCGGCACGGCGCTGGCCTGCGGGCGGGAGAGAAACGTCGCCACCACTGTCCCTGCCCTAACGCCTGTTCATACTTCTGCTCCTACTGTGCCCCCTGTCATCCCCACCGCTCCGCCGGAGCAGGCCGCCGACCTGGTGCTGCTGAACGGCAAGATCATCACCGTGGACCCTGCCGACACCATAGCCCAGGCGGTCGCCGTCAAGGATGGCCTGATCCAGGCGGTGGGGACGAACGACGAGGTGACCGGGCTGGTCGGCGAGGCGACCCGAGTGGTGGATCTGGGCGGCAAACCGGTCACCCCCGGCCTGATTGACGCCCATAACCACTTCCAGGTTATGGGCTTGATGAATGGTTACTACGTGCCCCTGCTGCCGCCAGAGGTGGTGACCGTCCAGGATCTGCAAGCCAGACTGACTGAGGCAGTGGCCCAGACACCCGAGGGGGAGTGGGTCAAGGGCTATTTCATGTTCATCCAGGGGGTCGGACTGCCGACGCGGCACGATCTGGACGCGGTCTCTCCCAACCACCCAATCTGGATCCTCCAGCAGGGCGGGCACTATGGCTCGGCCAACAGTCTGGCCCTGGAGATCGCCGGCATCACCGCCGACACACCCGACCCGGTCGGCGGCCTCATCGGGCGAGATCCGAACGGTGAGCCGGACGGCATCTTTTACAACCACCGGGCGATGGACCTCCTGCGGCAGCACGTCCCGCGTTACACCCAGGAGATGGTGCAGGAGAATATTCTCTCCACCCAGCCCCTCTTCGCTGCCTGCGGGGTGACCAGTTTCCAGGATAACAACGTGCGTGGCACAGACACCGTCGCCACCTATCTGGACGTCGGCAAACGGGGAGGAATGTACCTGCGGGGCGCCGTCTACCACACCCTGGAGTGGCCCGGCGACCTGGACCGCGCACTCTATGAGATGGAACACTACGAAGACGAGTTCATGCGCTTCGCCGGCTTCAAGTTCCTGCTCGACGGGCAACTCACGATGGCCTACTGCCACGAACCCCACAACGGCGAGCGCTGGGATATGCCTACCTGGAATCCTCAAACGTTCAAGGATGCTGTCCGCGCCCTGCACGACACGGGCTTGCAGATCTGCGTCCACTGTGCGGGCGACGCGGCGACAGATCTGACACTGGATGCTTTTGAAGAAGCGATGAACGGTAACCCCCGCTCCGACCCACGCCACCGGATTGAGCATGCGGTCATCACAAAGCCAGAGTCAACACAGCGGATGAGGGATCTAGGAGTGGTGGTATCCACCCAGCCGCAGTTCATCCGGTTGGGGGGGGATGGTTACGCCGATCTCTTTGGCGAGGAGCGCGCCCGGCGGGCCATCGTCACCCGCGAGTGGCTGGATGCTGGTGTCACCGTGGCGTTGGGGTCCGACTCCCCCTCGACGCCCTGGTACACGCCCCAGGTGACGCTCTTTGGCGCGGTGACCCGCGTCACGTTCTCCAACCAGCGCTTCGAACCCGACCAGGCCCTCACGATCCAGGAGGCGCTGCGGGCCCACACGATGGGCTCTGCCTACGCTGCCCACGAGGAAGACGTCAAGGGCTCCGTCGAGGTGGGGAAAATGGCCGACCTGGCGGTCTGGGGCGAGGACCCCTATACCGCGCCGGTGCAGCGACTGTGGCAGATTCCAGTCGAGATGACGTTAGTCGGCGGGGAGATCGTCCACCAGAGCGGGGACACGTCTCTCCTCCCGCGCCTGGCGCGGGACCTGTGGACATAGGGCCAGGGCAGCGGGCTACTGGGACAAGGGGGCTGTCCCTCATGCGCGTCAACTTGATGATCACGTCGCGCTTGCCGTAGACCGCCCGGCGATGAAGTCGCCGGGCTACGGAGCTTCCGCCCGATGAATCGGGCTCAGGAACCTCGTTTACGGGGTGGTAGATCCGTAGCCGGGGCACTTTATGCCCCGGTGGGGTTGGCTGGCGAGCACACCTGGCGATTTTGTCAGATCACTCGTCCCAAGTTAGCGCGCATGGGCTGCCCCTTCATTGGGGCAGCCCCTTCGGTGTATTCAGAGATCAGAGAGCGCGCACTACTCCGCCCATCGTCGTTCCAATTCGGCCACTTCTTGCACTAGCATCTAACCCCCCTGGGCGGGCCTAGCCGAACCGCCCGACCAG
>JAUWOI010000069.1 GCA_030612185.1 Anaerolineae bacterium | reverse complement strand
CGGCGCTCTCGCTCCTCCTCCAAGCCCCTCTTCTCCCAGCACTACCTTACGCATCGAATTCAGGAGCATCCCGAGTGGGATGATGAGGTCTCCGAACCGTTCCGACGGCTCCGGGCGCTGTACGAAGAGAAGCGGGGCTTTCTGTCCACGCTCAACGAGGCCCAGACCGAGGCGGAGTTCATCCGGCCCGCGCTGGAGATTCTGGGTTTCGCCTACATCCCCCAGACCACCACCCGCCGCGCCGGGCGAGTCCAGCGGCCCGACTATGCCCTCTTTGCCGATGACGAGACCAAAGCCGCGGCCTATCCATTTCAGGAGGGCAACGAACCGGCCTTTTACGCCCGCGCCCTGGCGATCGCCGACGCCAAGTACTGGGAGCGGTCCCTGAGCGAGACCCGCCGGGACGACCCCCGCGACGTCTTCAAGAACAGCAACCCCTCCTTCCAGATCGTCAACTACCTCACCGGCACCGGCGTGGACTGGGGCATCCTGACCAACGGGCGGCTGTGGCGGCTCTACTACCGCCAGGCCTCCTCCACCGCCACCGAGTTCTACGAGGTGGACCTGGTGGAGGCGCTGGAGTCGGGCGACTGGGAACAACGGTTCAAGTATTTCTGGCTCTTTTTCCGCCAGGGTGCCTTCGTCCGGGACGTGCAGGGCCGCAACTTCCTGGAGCGGGTGCGGGAGGGAAGCGCCACCTACGCCCGGATGGTGGGCGACCGGCTCAAGGAGCGGGTCTTCGAGGAGGTATTCCCCTTCCTGTCCCGTGGCTTCGTCGCGCACCGCGCTGCGCGCGGCGAGGACGTGAGGGGCGAGGAGTCCCGCCGCGTTATCTACGAGGGTACTCTCTCCTTGCTCTACAAGATGCTCTTCCTGCTCTACGCCGAGGCACGCCACCTGCTCCCGATAGACAATGCTGGCTACCGCGCCCAGAGCCTGACCCGCATGGCCCGGCAGGTGGCGGAATGGGCAGATCGGGCCGAACCCCTGGGCAGCACCTCCACCGCTCTGTACGACCGGTTGCTCAACCTCTTCCGCCTGATTGACCGGGGCGACCCCGGGCTGGGGCTGCCGCGCTACAATGGCGGCCTCTTCCACTTCGGTTTTGACGCTCCCGCCGACCCCCCTGGGAATGGGAATGGGAAACGGAAACACGCGGCCAACTGGTTCCTCACCCAGAACAGGGTGCCCGACGCCTTCCTGGCCCCGGCGCTGGACCTGCTCTACCGCGCCGATGGTGAACCGGTGGACTACGGCTACGTCGGCGTGCGCCACCTGGGGGCGAGCTACGCGGGGCTGCTGGAGCACCGGCTGGTGGTGGAGGAGCCGGAGACCTCCGAGGTCTTCAGAGACCTCGGAGGTCTGGGGTACAGCGTGCACCTGGAGACCGACAAGGGGGAGCGCAAGGCCACCGGCTCCTACTACACTCCCGGATTACATCGTCAAGTACATCGTCCGCCACACGCTGGGGCCGATCCTGGAGCAGCGCGCCGGGCGCTTCGACGAACTGATGGGCCGGATCGCCGGGGTACGCCGCCAACTGGCCGACGGCCGCCGCAGCGCCAGCATCCGCATCCTGCGGGGCGAACTGGATCGGTTGGAGCACCAGGCCCGCGAGGCGCTGTTGGACATCAAAATCTGCGATCCGGCAATGGGCAGCGGCCACTTCCTGGTGGAGGCGGTGGACTTCCTGACCGATGGGCTGATCGAGGTGCTCAACCGCTACCCTGAGCACAACCCGGTGCTGGCGATGATGGAGCACATCCGGAGGGAGATCGTCGCCAGCCTCCAGCACCAGGGCATCTCGGTAGACCCGGCCCGGCTGGACGATACGCAACTCCTGCAGCGGGTGGTGATGAAGCGCTGCATCTACGGAGTGGACCTGAACCCGATGGCGGTGGAGTTGGCGAAGGTGAGCCTGTGGCTGCACTCCTTCACCATCGGCGCGCCGCTCAGTTTCCTGGACCACCACCTGCGCTGCGGCAACTCGCTCATCGGCGCGACGGCGCGGGAGGCCCACGAGCAGTTGAGCAGCGAGATGCCCCTGTTCGGCGGCCCCTTCGCCGGGCTGCTGCGGGCGGCGGAGATCATGCGCGGCATCAGTATCCTCTCCGACGCCACGTTCAGCGAGGTGGAGGAGAGCGAGCGGCTGTTCCGCCAGTTCGACGAAGCGGCGAAGCCCTACAAGCGGCTGCTCGATATCTTCGTCGCCCGGCACTTTGGGGTGGGGCGGGCCGATGAGTTCCTGCGCCTATACGGGGCCGACGCCGTGCAGGCTGGCCCCGAGAGCGTGGGTCAGCCCTACGCGGAGGTGATGCACCAGGCGCGGCAGTTGTACGAGGAGAAACACTTCTTCCACTGGGACCTGGAGTTCCCGGAGGTGTTCATTGATCTGGAGCGGGCGACGTGGAAGGAGAATCCGGGGTTTGATGTGGTGGTGGGGAATCCGCCGTATGTGCGGCAAGAGTCGTTTATCGAGATTCAGGATTATATCAGCCAAGTGTATAGCACCTATAGTGGCAGGGCCGACATCTATGTTTACTTCTTGGAAAGGGGGCTGTCACTTCTGGCAAATCGTTCTTTTCTCTCCTACATCGTTTCAAACAAATTCACAAGGGCAAACTATGGGCGCAATCTACGCGGGCATCTTGCCGAGCACAGCGCGATAAAGCAGATGGTTGATTTCGGAGACCTTCCGGTGTTTGAGGGAGTATCGGCATACCCTTGCATTCTGGTTCTGCAGCGATTGAAAGATGTCACTCTAGACATCAATCAGGTGCTGGTTTGCAGACTCAGGGAACTACATCCTGATGGGATAGAAGATGTTGTAAGGAAGACAGCCTATCACATTCCACAATATTCACTGGCTCAGGACACTTGGAGGTTAGAACCCCCCAGAATTACGAATCTAGTGACGAAAGTCCACTCGCAAGGTCAGAGCATACGGGAATTCTGTGGCGAACCAACCCGCGGGATTCTAACTGGCTTGAATGAAGTCTTTGTCGTCAGTGAAGAGATGATGCAAAACATTGTTCGGACACACCCAGCAGACTCCAGGTTATTCAAGCCCTACGTTAGAGGACGCGACGTTGAGAGGTGGACGCCCCTCGACCCTCAAGAGTATGTCATCTTTACGCAAGGAATTGGTATTGATGAGTACCCTGCTGTGAAGGCTTATCTTGACCAATTCAGGCAGAAACTTGAAGCCAGAACCGCGGTTACTACAATTGGCAACATGTGGTTTGAGTTGCATCAGATTGCTGGATACAAGCAGCAATCTGAGCCCAAGATTGTGTATCCTAGCGTTTCTCACGAGTGTCGTTTCACACTGAACTCAGATGGCACCATTGTGGACAAGACATGCTACTTTTTGTTGTCAGACAGCAAGTATCTCCTTGCTCTACTTAACTCAAGCCTAACGCTTTTCCTGTTCCGTCAACTTGGAGCAGAACGCCGTGGGGGCTACCTTGAGTTCCTTGGACAGTACGTCGCTCGACTCCCAGTCCGCTGCATCGCCTTCACCACTCCACCCGACGAGCGGGCACGGTTGGTGGAGGTTGGGATCACTGAGGCCACTGAGTGGATTGAAAGCACTGAAAAGGGTTCAGTGGACTCAGTGAAATTCAGTGTTTTCAGTGGTTCCAAACTCGGCCACTGGCTAGAGCAACGCCTCTCCCCCATTCACACCCCCGACCCTGCCCTCGTCCGCCAGCACAACGGTGAGCCGCTGAACGAGGATTGGCAACTGCCCGAGGGTGGCCCCGTCGAGCAATCCGACGTCGTCCACGACCTCCTGGCCCACCTGGCCGGGCAGATGATCGAGATGAACAAAGAGAAGCAAGCCGAGGTCAAAGGCTTCCTGGCCTGGCTGGAGCGGGAGATCGGCGCGCCCATTGACAATCTGACCCGCAAGACTTACCTGCGTAACTACCTGGGCGATTACCAGAAGGGGGAGTCTCACCGGGCGTTGGAGGAAGTGCTGGACATCCTGCGCCGGAATCGCCGCCGGCTGAAGGTGGACCCATCAGAACGGGCCTTCCAGGAGCAACTGGCGGGGGAGTACGAGGGTAGCCTGGGCAAACTCCTGCCCCTCAAGGCCCGCCTGGCCGGTACCGACCGGCTGATTGACCTGATCGTGTACCGGCTGTATGGGTTGACGGAGGAAGAGGTGGCGGTGGTGGAGGGAACAGAATAGGAGTAAGCGCATGCCCGTCACGTACACAAACCGCAAAGGAGTCACGTACTACCTGCGCCGGACCGTCACCAAGACCGGCAACCCGCGCTATCTCTTCGCCCGCGAGCCCAAGGGCGAACTGGTGGAGCAGATCCCAGAAGGGTGGAAGATCAGCGAAAGCGTCAATGGCATCGTCTCGCTGGTCAAGGACCGCCCGGCACAGATACTGCCGCAGGAGGTCGCGGCGGTCGAGGCGGCGGTGGCACGGCATCCCAAGTCGCGTAACTACCGCGTCGCAGTGAAGCACAACCGGATTGAGGTCTACGAGCGGGTCGGGCCAGATGCGGATGAGTTTCTCGCGGGCCTGGCGGAGATGGGCTTTGGAATGATCCAACGGTCCGACCGATTGCGCGCCGGGATGGATCGCCGCGCCCAGTTCACGCCGGTGCTGCGTTTTATCCTGGTGGACGCAGAGCAGCGCACTTTCCGCACGGAGCGTTGGTGCTACCGGGGCAGCATTGACGATTGGATTGACGTTGGCCCGATGGGGCTGGTGGATCGGCTGGCCCGTCAGTGGGTCCCCAGGTTGGGCACAGACGCGCTTTTCGGGGTGTATTGACCTGACTTGGAATCTTGAGAGGAAGAAACACTGTGACCGACCCATTCTCCGACCGCTACTGGATTGAGGAATTCCAGGTCACCCGGGCCGACCTGGGCCGCATCGCTGTTCACATCCGTGAGACTGGCCAAGTCTACGACCTGACCGCTCTGGCCCGGCGTGTGGTGCGTGGCCGCCTGCGTCACGGCCCAGAGACCAGCGCCCCGGCTCAACCTGCCTGGGTGGAGGATCCCTCCGTGCGCCTGTGGGATCCGGCAGGAGAATGGAAAGAAGGAGACCACGTCATTGTTGCAGTCGCTTTCTATGAGAAATCTCGCACATGGTCTGAGCCTTTCGTAGGAGAGGTCACCAAGGTCGAAGCCGACAAGGTAAGGGTGCAAATAGATGCATTGGGAGAATCCAGGGCTTACTCGACGTCGGCCAGAACCGATGTTCTGGAGAAGTGGCGGCGGTTCGTCGAAAACTTGATAGCATCCAGACGTGGAACCAGGGACCTGGAGACTCAGACCGAGTACGTGCTTCTCGACCACGGGGAACGGATCGTCAGTCAACTCCTGGACGGATTGCGTGCCGACGGACGATTCGTCCGCCTGGCTGGTCGCTGGTTTCTACACGAACTGGCCGTGCCCCCCACCGAGGAGCAACTGACCGCGCTGGCCTGGGCGATGGTTCCGCTCAGTGAGCCTCGGCCCACGGCCGACCTGGCCCCGCTGGTGCAGCCTCCGCTGGCTGAAGGCGCTCCCGGCCTCTTCGGCCTCTACCTGGCGCTGTGTGACCGGTCTGCTCTCTTTGAGAATGCCGATCCCGGCAAACGGCCGCGCTGGATTCTTGCCGCCCCGCCGCCAGGCTCCTGCACGCCCCAGCATGCTGCTTACGACCCCGAAACCTACGAAGTCCTCTGCTTGCCCGATGAACCGATCCCGTCAGAGGTGATCGGCCGGCTGTGGGACATGGGGTTGCTAAGAGCGGTCCTTTGATTTGTGCCTGACGCTCTGCTGTGGTAGAATAGGGCCATAAATCGAGAGGAGAATCACCGCCAATGGCAGAATATCTATCCCCGATTTCTGTAGCCCAGCGGCTTCACCAACACGACCTGTTCTACTTCACCTCTTCCCTTCTGACCGACCTCCTTGGCCTGGGTCGCAGACAGGCCTACCGCCTTATCGCCCGGCTCAAGGCCGAGGGGCTTGTGGAGGAGGTAGAAAAGGGGAAGTTCCTCCTGTTGGGACTGGAGCCGGAGCGAGTGCTCTCCAATCCCCTCTTCATCGCCAGCCACCTGGTCGCCCCGGCCTACGTCTCCTACTGGTCCGCCCTGCACTTCTACGGCTTCACCGAGCAGGTGCCGCTTACCATATTCGTGGCGACGACGAAAAAAAAGCGCCCTGTGACCTTCCGGGACTTCAGTTTCCGCTTCGTCACCGTCAAACCGCGCAAGTTCTTCGGCTACCGCCGGGAGATGCTGGGTGATCTGCCGGTGCTCGTCGCCGACGAGGCCAAGGCCATCGTGGACAGTCTGGATCTCCCACGCTACGCCGGGGGCATCGCGGAGGTCGCCAAAGCCTTGCGGGCGGCGCTGGAGGTGGTGGACGTGGATACCCTGGTCGAGTACGCCAATCGGGTGGGGGACAAGAGCCTGGGGTCACGGCTGGGGTACCTGCTGGAGCCCTTCGGCTATCCTGTCGAAGGTCTCGTCCGATCCGCCAGCCCGGTCAAACTGGATCCGGCTTATCCCCGTGCCGGTCACACCAACTCGCGGTGGCAGGTCGTCGTCAATGTTCCCGAGAGTGAGATGGTTCCACAGGGGGTAGGCTGATGTTGACCAAAGCCCAGATTCAGCGGATTGCTCAGCGGCACGGGGTCGGGATGCAGGTTCAGGAGCGGGACTACCTGCAGCACCTGCTCCTGTGGCTTCTCTACTCCCGCAGCCAGGAACTGATCTTCAAGGGCGGCACGGCCCTGCGGCTGGTCTACGGCGGCAATCGTTACTCTGAGGACCTGGACTTCAACGGGCCGGACGACGACGTCGTGCTGGAGGCCCTCTGGGAGCAGGTCGTCGCCGGACTGGAGGACTTCGGGGTCGTTGCCGAGATGCGTAACACCTGGACCTCCGATGTGGGGTACAGTTTCGACGTCAGTTTCCGGGGGCCGCTCTACGACGGGCGGGATCGCAGCAAGGGAAAGGTGCGGGTGGACGTCAACCGGCGGCTGGAGGAGGTGGAAGCGCGCCGGGAACTAGTGGCCTCCGAGTACGACGACGTGCGCCCCTTCGTGGTGACGGTGCTGACGCTGGAGCACCTGCTGGCGGAGAAGGTGCGGGCGCTGCTGATGCGGAGCAAGCCGCGAGATCTGTACGACATCTGGCTGCTCTTGCGCCGGGGGGTGCAGCCTGACCAGGCGCTGGTCGAACGCAAATTGGCACTCTATAGGATGGCGTGGGAGCCCGACGCGCTGGAGGAAGGCCTGGAGCGTGTTCGCGCCGGTTGGGAGCGGGACCTGCGGCACCTGCTGCCCCAGTTCGTAGCCTACGATGACGCGCGCGAGGGCATCGCGGCTCTGCTGGAGTGAGTTGATTCTAGTATCACAACGAGATTCCGCTGTTCACGTCATTCCGAGCGACCGAAAGGAGCGGATCAGCCTGCCCTGCCACCGCGAGTACTCGTGGCGGTGAGCCTGTCGAAGGGACTGGAGGGAGTCGAGGAATCTCTACCTTTCTGGGGTGACTGTGCTCGCGTGAATAGAGATTCCTCGACTCGCTGCGCTTGCTCGGAATGACGCCGGAGTACAAAGTCTTGTTGTAGTACTAGACAGCAACGTGGAACTAAGGTGAGCCAAGCCCTCAGCCAGGCTATCCAGCAAATTCTCAATGCCCACTCCGACGGCCTCACCGAGCGGGAGATCCGCCGGGCTGTCATTGAGGGGCTTGGCCTGCGTTGCACCCCACGCGAGGTCCGGGAAACCCTGCACACCCACCCGGACCTTTTTGTCCCCCTGGCTGGCGGTGTGTGGCGCTCCAAAGCAGCAGTGGAGGCGGAAAAGGTCGCGGCCAACGTCGAAGAAGTACCCCGCGAACGGGGCGAGGTTCAACGACCCTACCTGGCGGACCTTCCGCCTCTGGAGTCCTTCATCGCCTTCGACCTGGAGACTACCGGCGTCAAGTCCGAGCGCGACCACATCATTCAGATCGCTGCCGTGCGTTTTGTGGATGGCCGGCCCGCGCCCGCCATTGCCGAAGATGGGACGGAATGCTCTTCAGTATTCAACGAGTACGTGGACCTGGAGGGGCGCGAGATCCCCTTCGGCCTCAAGGTGAAATTAGGCTTCACCGACCACCCGGAGTGGGAGCAGGAACTGGCACGGGCCGCTCCTCTGGCGGAAGTGCTGGAGAGATTCCGCCACTGGGTCGGCGACATGCCCCTGGTGGCTCACAACGTCCGTTTCGATCTAACATTTCTGAGACAGGCCGCCGACTCGATTGGATGGGAGATCACCAATCCTATCGTGGACTCAATGGAACTGGCCTGCCTGGCCCAAGGGGGCACGGGCCGTTTCCGCCTTGAGGAACTGGCCCGCTCGCTCAATGTTGGGGAGGGACTGAGCGGAGGCCGCCAGGTCGAGGACTGGGCCCGCCAGCAGGGGGTGGGTGCCTTTTCCTGGACCGGCTTCCACAATGCCGTGGTGGATGTGTTGGTGCTGGCGGCGGTGGTCCCTCGCCTGGTGGAGGCCATCCAGAAGCGGATGGTTGAGAACCCCCTGCTGGCTGGGGAGTTCGCCCGGTTGATGGGCCAGGCAGCGGCCAGGCTGGGGATAACCGCGCCCCCGGCGGCGGAGGATCGGGACACCGTCGTCGCAGAACTCGTCCGAGAGGACTCCGAGGTTTGGGCCGCAGATTCAGGTCAATTGGAGCCAGGACGCGGGGCGAAATCTCTCCAGGAAGACTTACTGGAAACCTCGGAGGTCTTTCTCACGCCGGAGGCGGTGCGGGCGCGGTTCGAGGAAATGGTTGAGCGGCACGGCCTCAGGAGACGTGAAGCCCAGTTCCAGATGGTCGAGCATGTGAGTCGTGCGCTCCGGGACGAGCGTTTTATGGCCGTCGAGGCCCCCACCGGCACCGGCAAGACCTTCGCCTACCTGGTCCCTGCCATCCTCTGGGCCCGCGGCCAGGGTGAGCCAGTCGTCATCTCTACCTACACCCGCTTGCTCCAGGATCAGATGGCCGACGACCTGGAGCGGGTTCGCCAGAACCTGGGAACGGATTTCCAGGCCCAGGTGCTCAAGGGCATGCGTAACTACATCTGCCTTGAGCGAGCAGCGGCCGTCTATGCCCAGACTTGCGTAGGTGACTTGGATGAAGAGCAGCGTTTCGCCTGGCTGATTCTGCTGACCTGGCTCTCGGTCACCCGCGAGGGGCTGCTGGACGAGTTGAGTTACTGGGCGCTCACCACGTTCCCGGTGCTGGCCCGGCTGTGCGAGGCTCTGCGGGCAGAGCAAGGGGAGTGTCCCCGCAAGCATTGCCCGGCGCGCGAATCTTGCTTCCACCGCCTGGCCTACGAGCGGGCTCAGCAGGCCGACGTGGTCGTGATGAACCACGCCCTGCTGCTCTCGAAGGAGTGGGAGCAGGCCGGGCTGCTTTTCACCCGCGTCGTGGTGGACGAGGCCCACAATCTGGAGGACGCAGCCACCGCTGCCGCCACCGACGAGGTCTCCTGGGAGGGCATCGTTTACTTGGTCAACCGGCTGCTCGACCGGCGGTCGGGCCGGGGGGTGCTGATCCGGGTGCGCGACAAGGTGCGGGACGCCGGGGGCCAGCGGCTCATCGCGCGGGCGCTCCAGGGACGGAGCCTCCTGGCGACGTTGGCGGAGGACTTTGGGCAGCGGCTGCACCGGTACGTGGAGTTGAACCGCGCCCAGGTGGACCCGCGCTATGGGGCCAGGTTGGCCCTGGAGGCGGTGGGACTGGACGCTCGCTACTACCACGGCAAGATGGACGACCAGGCCCGCAAGGAAGTCCAGGACATGTTCCTGGATGGTCAGATCAACGTCATCGTGGCCACCAAGGCCTTCGGGATGGGCATTGACAAACCGGATATCCGCTACGTGGTCCACTATCAGATTCCGGGGGACATCGAGTCGTACTTCCAGGAGGCAGGCCGTGCCGGGCGCGACAGCCAGGTGAGTTGGTGTGTGTTGCTCTACCACGAGGGCGACCTCTGGATTCACGAGAACTACTTCATCCCCAAAAGCCTGCCCGAGTCAGAGCAGGTGGCGAACGTGTTGGAGTGGCTCCGCCGTCGCTGCGGGACGGACGAGGGGAGCCCAATCTACGTGGACCCCCGAGAAGCGGCTGACGCGCTGGACTTTGATGAGCAGCGGGAATTGGGCATCCACCTGCATTTGCTGGAGGAGATGGGCTTCATTCGACGTGGCGTGGACGTGACCCTGAAGGCCAGCGCGCGGCTGTTGGCACCGCTGGAGGTGGTGGCAGCGCGGGCTCAAGATGTGGCACCGGGGCCAGTAGGAGGGGCAATCGGGCGAGTGTTGGAGGTCCACGGGATCGGTCCGGTAGCCCGAGGTGAACTGCCGGTCGTGGAGGCGGCACTGGCGGAGGGCCTGGACCCGCTGGCGCTGGACGAGGCGCTGTATCAACTGGCCCTGCAAGGGCTCCTGATCTACCGAGGGTTTGCTCGGGCGTTCGTGCTGACGCCTGGGCCGAGGATGCTGGAGGGGGCGCGGCTGGACCTGGACCTGGGGGAGGCCCGCCGGGTGCGGGGGGAGATGGAGGCCAACCTGGCCGCGATGCGACGGTATGCCGAAACATTAGAGGTCGGCGATTGCTTGCGGGAGGAGATCCTCAGGTACCTGGGGGCCGAGAAGCCGCCCACCCGCGCCGGCGAATGTTGCTCGCTGTGCGACGTGAACCTGGCCGTCCCCTGGGCCGACGAATCTGCGGGGGAGGATCTAACCGACCCAGGACGGTACCAGGATGCCAAATACACGATTCTGAAGGCGGTGGCCTGGGATGCGGGATTGGCCAACGTGAGAGGGCGTGCGCCTTATGGGGCCTGGAACTGGCCCAGATCCTCGTGGGAAACGACTATATGGCTACCAAGTATCAGACAGACCCCGAGCGGAAGAAAGCACGGCGACGGCTTATTGTGTCCAGCGAACACTTCGGAGCGCTGGAGGGGTTGCGTGGGGGCGCAGACACCGTGTTAGACTTTCTTGATGCACTCCAGGCGGAGGGATACGTGGAGGATGTGGAGCGGCGGTGGAATGGCGGCACATACATCTATCCGGCGTCGACCCCCAAAGGAGTACAGCGTCTGAAAGAAGGACGGCTGTTCGGTAGCGAGGCAAGCGCTGATGGGTGATGGAGCAGGTCTATTGAACCAAATCGTGCCGTCAGATGTATATACTATGCCCCCAGATGATCACATAGTGACCGTGTCCAAAGGGTGAGGTTATGTCCGCGACAACCGCTGTGTCTACCGCCGCAGCAGAGATCGCCTGGTCGCCGGACGGTGCGCACATTGCCGTTGTCGCCAGCGAGAATTACCGGGAGGGGGATGCCACCGCCATGCACCTCATCGCGCTAGAGACGGGCGAGGTCACCATCGTCGTGGATGGCGAGGGTTGGCTCTTCTGTCTCAACTGGTCGCCGGATGGAACCCGCCTGCTGTTCACGATGGGGGAAATGCGCCAGCGGTACGAGACCGACCTCCCCTACGCCGATCTATGGCTCTACGACGTCGCGTCCGGCGAACTGGAACAATTGACGTTGGGCGGGGGGTTTGGTCGCCGTAACGTGAAACGTGAAGCGTGAACGTCGGTAGTTGGCTCAATGGCTTGAAAACCTGAAAGGAGTGAGATCATATCTGCTCAATATAAAGCAATCGCCGCCGCGATCATTGTTCTGATCCTGGTCACTGGTTGTGGGCAAGCGGAGCCCACAGTCACGATTGCCACCTACGGTAGCAGCGAGGGGGCCACAGGTACGCTCGCGCCTGCCCCTTCGACCTCAACCCCAACTGCCGCGCCGAGAGGTGAAGGCCGCGCAGATGACCTGTCGGAAGAGCCTGCCCTGAGCGAAGCCGAAGGGGAGGCCGCGACACTCAGCAGCCTGGAGCAGGTGGACGACTATCCGCTCTATACTATGCACTACTACGGCGCATATAACCAGAGGGTGTCTTCTCTTCAGGGTGACAAGTGGCTGCCGAGTGTGAACCTGTCGAACCCCAGCGCGGTGGCATCGTCGCCCGCGTGGGCCTGTTCGCTCTTCGCGGCTCTCGGCGATGCAGACGAGATGTTCTATGGCCGCAACTTCGACTGGGAATACAGCCCAGCCCTGCTCCTGTTTACCGACCCACCGGATGGGTACGCTTCAGTTTCGATGGTGGATATTGCCTACCTGGGGTTCGGAGGAGATAGGGCGGGTACACTGACCGATCTGCCTCTCGCCGAGCGTCGCTTTCTCTTGGACACGCCGTTCTGGCCGTTCGACGGGATGAACGAGCACGGTCTGGCCATCGGTATGGCAGCCGTACCGCCGGGGCAGATGCGATCCGATCCAGATAAGGAGACCATTGGCTCGTTGATGATGATGCGTGAGGTGCTGGACCACGCCAGCAACGTGGACGAAGCCGTTGCCATCTTCCATAACTATAACATTGACATGGAGGGTGGCCCGCCCATTCATTATCTGATCGCCGACTCGTCGGGACGCTCGGTGCTGGTGGAGTTTTACCAGGGTGAGATAGTAGTCATCCCCAATGAGACGGCCTGGCACCTGGCGACCAATTTCTTGCGCGCCTCGGCCGGCGCCTCGGCGGAAGGGCCTGTCCTGAGCGAAGTCGAAGTGCCTGCCCTGAGCGAAGTCGAAGGGGAGTGCTGGCGGTACGACAGAATCAGCCAACGGCTCACAGAAGCACAAGGCCGGATGACCGCGCAGGACGCCGTAGACCTTCTGGCGGAAGTGTCCCAGGAGGGTACGCAATGGTCGGTCGTTTACGGGATGAGCAGCGGGGATATTCACGTGACGATGGGACGAGAGTATGATGACGTACACATCCTCCAACAAAGGAGAGAATGACAATGGCCAATGTCATTGGGAAACTTGTTTTGGTTCCCGGCGGTGAGTTCCCTATGGGCTCGGATTCAGAGGGGGATCACAGCCCCGTTCACAAGGTATACGTTGACTCCTTCTACATAGACAAGTATGAGGTAACTAATGCGCAGTACCTGAGGTTCTGTGAAGCAACGGGA
>JAUWOI010000462.1 GCA_030612185.1 Anaerolineae bacterium | reverse complement strand
TGCATCGGCATAATCACGTGGGTGAAATCTACGTCGCCGACGGGCCGCAGGACACCAGGGCTGGAGGGCGTGGTCGTATCCAGCGCGACCTGGGGAGTGCCGAGCACCGAGAGCACGTCAATCATGTACTTGACGTTGAAGGCGACCTCAATCTCATCTCCTTCAATGCTGGCGTCCAGTTCGCTCACGTCATCGCCGGTTTCGGCCGAAGTGGCGGAGACGATCATGTGGCCCGGCGCCAATTCGGAGGCAGGCTTGATGTGCAAGCGGCTGATATGGGCCGCGTCGCGGGCGAAGATAAGCGCCGTCTTGCACGCTTTCAGGAGCACGGCCGTATCCACCACCGTGTGCGTCGTGCGATCGCGGGGGATGATCTGCCGGTAGTCCGGGAAGTTGCCGTCAATCAACTGCGACACCAGCACGATGTCGGTGAGTTGGAAGATCACCTGGTTGCGGGTGGGGGTGACATTGATGACGATGGGCTCCTTCTGCTCGCCGCTGATGCGCCCCAGTTCGACCAGTGCCCGGGCGGGGATGATGATGCTGAAGGGATCGGGGACGGATTGGGGCAGCGGGACGGTGCGCACCGAGAGGCGGAACCCATCGGCGGCGGCCAGTATGAGTTGCGCCCCTTCGAACTTGGCCAGCACCCCGGTGAGGATCGGACGGCTCTCGTCGGTAGCGGCAGCGAGGGCGACCTGCTCAACCGCTGTGCGCAGCACGTCGGGCTCGATGGGGATGCCCCCTTCACCCTCGGGCAGCGGCACTAGGGGGAACTCCTGCGCGTCAATGCCTTTGACATTCGCCTCGCTGCGACCGGCGTGCAGGTTGAGCGTCTGCGTGCGCACAATCAGTTCCATGTCCACTTGCTCCGGCGGCAGCGCATTTACCAGGTCAATGAAAGTGCGCGCCGGAACGGTGATTGCTCCCTCGTCCTCCACCTTGGCTCCGATCCAGCAGTTGATGCCAATTTCCAGGTTGGTGGCGGAGAGTTTGAGCCGCCCGGCGTCGGTCGCCAGGAGCACGTTGCCGAGCACCGGTAGTGTGGAGCGGGGTGAAACCGCCCGTCCGACGATGCTCAGGCCCTTGGCCAGGTTTTCTTGCAGGCAGGAAATCTTCATCAGCGTGACCCTCCTCGGAGTTTGATAGTTTGATGATCAGGACAGGGGCAGTATACACCAACCCCGCGAGTCACACAAGTTGGCGGATCTGAGATTGTGTGATTTCAGATTTGCGGATTTGCCGACCACCGTGGCTGGCTCAATCTCCAAACCCTAAATCCACCGATCCTAAATCTCTCCATCCTCCCAACCGGGGACATCAAGCCGCACTACGTCACCGTGCACGTTCACGATGGCACGGAATTTCAGCATCCACAGCGTGGTGCGCAGTTCATCCACGTCCACGTTGCCCGGCTCGAGGATGCGGTCCATATTCTTGATCGCGTGCTCAATCGAGGCCCGCGTGAACAGGTCTTCCTGGCCGAGCATGTGGACTATCCCATCGGTGACGATGTCGCGCATCGCCAGGATGCGCTCTTGCATCAGCGCCACAATCTGGCGATCCACGTACTCGGCCTCGACGTGGCGCAGAAAGTCCCCATCCGGCACGGCGTAGTGGGGCACCCCACCGACGTAGATCGCCTTCGCCGGTTGCTCTTCTTCGTTGAAGACCAGGTCAGCAAACAAGGCTCGTCGAATTGTATCGCTCATACCGTGCCTCCCCCAAGCGGCGCTTTGAAGTCGTAGATACCATCGCGTACCGCGAACCGCGCGCCGCAATCGGTGCAAGATAGGGCTTCACCGTCGTCCACCGACGTCAGCATAGTCGAACCACAGACGGTGCAGCGGAAGAAAGCGCCCGGTGGCGCGGCAGGTCTGTAGGCGCGACCCTCACAGCGCACGAAGACACTGGGCGTCAGTTGCCACAGCGAGCCCGTCGGCTGCAGCAGCCGGTCGAGTCGTACGAGCAGTCCCGTGGGCACCAACCGCTTGAGCAGATCGAGCCGGAGATGAGAGACGGTGCGCATCTTTCGCACCCGCAGCCCAACCTCGGCCAGCCGCTCCCGCATCCAGGCCGGATGGAAGTCGAAGTTCAGTTTCACGAACTCCACCGGCTCCCGGTCGAAAGGTGACCACTCTTGCCGGCGTACAAGATAACGCAGGATTGCCTTCAGGTTGCGCTTGTTGGCGAACTCCAACACGAACGCGCCGCCGGGAGCGAGAATCTGGGCCACGCCGCGCAGCACCGTTGGCGCGTCGGCGGCGTGATGGAGCGTGCGCACCATCGCCACCGTGTCAAAGAGCCCAGGGGCGAATGGTAACTTGTAAAAGTCGCCGGCGATGTAGACGTAACGGGGCTGACCGCCGGGGCCGGCATCCCCCCACAGTTCCCGGGCCTGCCGCAGTTGTGAGAGCGCATAGTCGAAGATCACCACCTCGTCGTAGCCGCCGTAGAGGGGAACGAGCCGCCCGTAGCCCCCGCCGATCTCGATGAAACGGTGCCCGGTGGGGGGCAGCAGATACTGCAGAGCCACCCGCTCGACTGCGTCCTCGTACTCCCGCCCCTGTCCCCAGAACTCGGCGCGGTAGGCGGAGCCCTCGTAGTCGCAGATTTGGTGTGTTGCTTGAGATGTCGCCTTCACGGAAACTCCATCTCGTCCGGCAAAGCCTCAATCTGCTCCTTCAACGGCTGAAAGACAGCGCGCAATTCCTGCACGGCGGGATCCAGCCCTGCCTCACCCAACTCGATGTGCACCGGCACGGCCATCTGGATGGGGATGGTCTCGCTGACCGGCACGCTCATGCGCACAGGGATGGTCTGGCTGACCGGCACGACCATGCTCAGGCGAATCGGCATAAGCATGCCGGTCGGCAAGGAGAGAGAAACTGTACCGTTGATCACGCCGCCGCCGCCGGGCAGATTGAACCGAGCCGGCAGGTTGAGTGGCACCGGTGCGGTCAATACGACGACCGTGTTCTGCTCGATGGACAACGGAAAGTCTATCGCAAGTTGCTGATCAAGCAGCAGGTCGAACCGGATGGGGATACGCTTGTCTATCTGGACGTCGGTGTCAATCGTGGCCTCGCCCAATCCAAGGAAAGCCGCATCCAGGTCGTTCAACAGCGGCTCGACCAGGCCGATCTTGAGGGCCAAGACGGCCCGGAGGGCCGGCATACTCACCACGAGCAGCGCAATGACCAGGACGAAGTTGACGACAAACGAGAAGATGATGGCGATGTTCTTGAAGGCATTCCAGAGGCGCTTTAGCCATTCCATGACGTGACCTCCTTTGTTCTGGTAGGTTGGTAGACTGGTAGATTGGTAAAACTGGTAAATTGGTAGATTGGTAGATTGGTAGATTGGTAGACTGGTAAACCAGGGACCGATCCACTGGCTATATTAGCATCACCAGGCAAAAAACACAACTTGCTCTATCTGCTAGTTTTCGTCTGATGGTGCGATTTGGGTTTCTCAATCAGAAAACAAACTGTCCCAAGGCCTGGTTGACTGACAAATCTTTTAGAACGCGGATTCACGCAGATTTCGCAGATCATTTGCAGATAAAATCAGAGAATCAGTGTTTCTCAGTGTTTCATTTTTTGTTCTCAGAGTCAATTCGGAGTTTTGTCGGCCAACCAGCCCAATGCATAAATTTGGCCGAAAATAGATCAAAACGGTTCAAAAGTGGCTCAAAAACTCCTCGGAATGTCCCGAAAAGGCGTCCTGGAAGAAACTAGCAGATAGGGTAACCTGGGGACGACTCCTTATCCCCTTGTCACCCTGTCCCCTTGTCTCCGTGTCTCCCCGCCCCCCCCCCGCCTCCAGGCCCCCGCCCGGGAGAAGACGTAGGCGGGCCGCCGAATGGCCGCCACGGCGTGGGGGGCGGCCGTGGGCC
>JAUWOI010000491.1 GCA_030612185.1 Anaerolineae bacterium | reverse complement strand
TGTGCCACCTCGCTGTGCCGCTGGCCCTCTCCATCCGCAAGGCCGTGGGCGAGATCGAGGGGGTGGCCGGGCAGGAGACCGAAGTGGTCGGCTACCATCCCTTCGGTCACAACGCAGGCACGACTGTCGCCGTTTCCTTTCACCGCCGAGCACGCAGAGTAAGGTTGTGTTGAACATCTCTGCGTGCTTGCTGTTCCATGCGGCGGGGTGTCACCTGATTTGTGCGTTGACTTTGGCGCAATGTTGCGCTATACTCTGCCTCAGGCAGGGAAAGATGATCGCTCGACGTGCTGGTGCGCCCTCCATGTGAACCGTGGGAGGAACATTTGCTTGTGTTGGACGTGTCTCATTTGACGCCAGAAGCGAGACCAATAGTCGAGGAAGCAGCCACCGTATATCTGAAGCATACCGCCGCGTGGTTCGTCGGGCTTGCAGTTGCGGGATTCAGCAAGCAAGGCGTTGGCAGAACTAGTGCCTGTGCCAGCGTTCATCGCTGGCGGTCTTCTTTCGCACGGTGGGGGGCGATTGGCCCGTCACGTACGATTGCCGTGCACGAAGGTCTGGCCGATACTCTATCAGGTTCTCACTCTTCAGCGGGATGACGTGTTTCGAGTCTGGGGCTTGCCCAAAGAACAGGCCATTGGACTGTTGCCGCAGGACACCTCTTTAGGTCGCAGGATGCGTGAATTCTATCGAGCCGTGCGAACCTACTATCCCGCCGAGGGATCGATCGAGCAGGCGCTGGCGGTCATTGAGCGCGGAGTGGCCTTTCTTCGGTCTGCCAAATCCTGGTGGGACGGGGCCGACGCCACATAAGAGCGCATCTCTCTTGTTGCCTGTGAAGGAGGTCCGAAGTGAAAAAGCCTATATGCATTCTATGCTTCCTCGGTCTGGCCTGGTCACTGCTGGCGGCAAATCATCTCTCCTTACCTCCGGCCAGAAGCGCCCCGCCAGTCATGGATCAAGGCCACGTTCGTGTCGGCCAGGCAGCAAGCGACGGCGCTGTCCAATCGCTCCTCTTTGCCGACGACTTTGAGCGCGGTTCCTGGCAGTGGCGCGTGGATGAAGGTTATGAGGTGCGGGCAGAGGCAGCGAACCATATGCTACACTGCACGGCTGTCTCTGGCGCTCCCATTGCGCACACTGGTATCGCATGGGACGACTACCGCTTTGAGGTCCGGGTGCGGGTTCTCTCTGGAAACTCCAAGATCGCGATTCGCGTCGGCGAGTTGGGCACTGGATACTACCTGGGCCTGGACGCGGACGGCGGGTTGGGGCTGGAAAAGTGGGATGGCGCCGATTGGACCTTCTTGGGAAGCGACCCCGGACCCTATCCGGCTGGACAGTGGCACACCCTGGTGCTGGAGGGGGAAGGAACTCAACTGCGCGCCTATGTGGACGGTGAGCTCAGACTCGAGCCCATCGACGCTTCCTACGCGGCTGGCTCCGTTCTGCTGCAAACAGGCTGGGGGGAGGCGGATTATGACGATGTGTGGGTAACGGGTGACGCGCCAGTCGCCTGTCCCATCGTGCCTGCATCGGGCCTGACTACCCCCCAGGGTATTGCCTTCAGCCCCGAAGGCGAGCTCCATGTGTACGGCACATGGATTTGCCACATAGGTCTTGACGGCACTATTGAGCGCGTGGCAAATCCGGCTTGCCCAGGCGACATCGCCTTCGACTCGGCCGGCACGCTGTACTTCATCCAGTGTGACGGTGGGCTAGGCCGCATGTTGCCGGACGGATCGCTGGAGTACTTTGCAACCATACCGAACTGGAGCTCCATGGCGATGAGCCCCGACGATGAGATCTTTGTCAGCGCGGACGGCATCTACCGCGTCTCCCCTGATGGCTCCGTCGAGTTGGTCTACCCCGATCTCGGAGGCGAGATCGCTTTCGACTCATCAGGAAACCTCTTCCTGGAGTGCTGGGGGGTTCTGTACAAAATCACCCCGGAGGGAGAGACCACGACGGTGGCTGACCTGCCCGATACCGGCCCGGGTGCCAGTTTGATCAGTCTTGCCGTGGATGGGCAAGGGAACGCGTACCTGGGCCAGGGAATCGAGATGCAGCGAGACCCCGCTCTGCCCCCCTTTGTGCCGCCAGTCTGCGTTGATGAGGTGTACCGCATCACGCCAGATGGCGAGGTGACGGTGTTTACGACGATTCCCGGCGGGGCGGGAGGATTGACCTTCGGGCCCGACGGCGCGCTCTATGCCACCGAATGGAACAACGGCGGCGTGTCTCGCATTTCCTCCGACGGCACCGTTACTCCCATCGTTCCTGGTAATGGGCTCGCCCTGGTGGGGGACATTGCCTACAGTCCCGACGGTACCCTGTACGTGTTGAACATGGACGGCTGGACCGTTGCACGCGTGACAGCCGAGGGAGCCGTGGAGATTATCAGCAGTGGACTCAATCTGGAGTCAAGCGGCGAAAGCCAGCCTGCACTGACATTCGATGGGGCCGGCAATCTCTACGTCGCCGAATCCGGGCTTGTAGAACCGGTGACACGCATCAGCAAATTCACTCCAGACGGCGTGGCCTCAGTATTCACCGCTGACGTGGACCGTCCCAGTGGCCTGGCCTTCCACCCGACGAATGGCGACCTCTACGTCTCCGAGGCCCTCTCCGACCAGATTCTGCGTTTTTCGCCAGGCGGCACGTGTTATCCATTCGTCAACGGGCTGAACCAGCCTATGGGCTTGGCCTTTGGCCCCGACGGGCTGCTCTATGTGGCCGAGATCGGTGAGGATCGGGTGTTGCAGATAGACGCTACCGGGACCGTTACGCCCTTTGTCATCCTCACCGAGCCCATTCGCCTGGTTTTCCTGGAGAACGGTCTGCTAGTCAGTACCGAGACGGATGGAATTTGGCGGGTGGACCCGGCCGGGACGGCGACTCTTTTCGCCAGCGGCCCCAGCAATGGCCTGGGCATCACCCTGGCACCCGATGGCAGTGTCGTTGTGGCCTTCGGCGACGACAGCATCTACCGCTTCACCGAAGGAGGCACCACGCCAGGCGTGGAGGCCGTGACCCCAGGTTTTGGCTTCGGGCAACCTGGTCAGGTAGTCACGCATACGTTCACCGTCCAGAACACCGGGAACGGGCGAGACGGCTTCTGGTTGGCCGCCGAGTCCGAACACAGTTGGCTGCTGGAGGTTCAGAGCGGAGGATTTGTCGCGCCGATAGAGTGTGGACAGACGCGCTCGGTGCAGGTGGCGGTGACCATTCCAGCCGAGACAGATCTGGGGGTAATGGACACCCTGACACTGACGGTAACCTCGCGGCTGTCATCTGGCATATCTGCCTCAGCCCAGGCTACAAGCGTCAGTAGTTATCGCATTTATTTGCCTCTTGTTCTCAAAAGCGCCGGTTGATGGTACAATAAGTAGTAAGGAGGATAGGTGAGATGAAAGATGATCGAGTAAAGGAAATGTGGAGCGTCGTCGCCGACGCACCGCTTCAGTCGGTACTGGACAGCCCGGAATGCCCGCCGCTCTTGCGCCAGACGCTCACCGGTGTGCTCTCCTGGCAGACGCGCAACGAGACGCCGGTGCGAAGAGCGCTGACCTCGCCCCGTATCGCGCCCCAGTGGGTGGCCGCGCTTCTGGCACT
>JAUWOI010000226.1 GCA_030612185.1 Anaerolineae bacterium | reverse complement strand
CCGGCAACACAACAACGAATTGGGAAAGGAGCGAATTTTTCCGTCGCTCGCGGTGATAGAGGCCAATTTTGCCATAAACTCGGTCGAAACAGTGCCCCGATTCGTTTTTTTCTAAATTAGCTGTAGTGTTGCGCCTAATGTGACATGGCAACCAGAGGTCACACGGAACTGGCTATGCGTTCCGCCTCTTCGAACAGGGGGATGACGATTTCCCAATACGAGGCATCACGACGATCGTCCAGAGAAACGTCGAATTGCGCTGCTTGTTCGCGCAGGGTCGCTGCCATGGCTTTCCAGCGGATCGTATAGTCGGTGGGTGGCGTGATCGGGATCACAGTGAGGCTGTGCTCACCGAAAATGACCTGCACTTCGCCTTCTTCCAGACCGGCCTGGCGGGCCAGTTTGGCCGGCAGAGTTGCAATAGGTTTATCGGATAGTTGTAAGGTGAGGGTAGTCATTGTCGCCCCCCTGTAATTCGCCTGGTCAATTTCTGCAATCGTACTCTTGGCTGGGGAAGAATCAATCTCACACTTATGATACTATCAATTCCCATATTCGTCAACTCTCCGAATTGCCTCACGAGAACGGGAATCGCAGGGTTCCCACACTTGTGATATACTGTCTATATGGCAGAACATAGGAGAGAGTAGTGAAATGAGACGCAACTTATCTGATCTGGCCCGGCACTCGGAGGAGATGAAGCGCACCTCGCGCATCCTGGAAATTGTGCAGATCGTGGCGACGGCCCCGCAACGCTATCTGCGGCGCGACCTGGCACAGCGTTTCGAGATCAGCGAGCGGATGATCCAGAAGGACCTGGAGATCATCCGCCATGGTCTGAAACTACTACTATTGCACTCGCCGAAAGGGTACTACTTCGAGGAG
This sequence comes from Anaerolineae bacterium, assembly GCA_030612185.1. The sequence continues at coordinate 6,223 of JAUWOI010000226.1, read as the reverse complement.
GTGCCTCGCCTGCCAGTGCTGCAATACACTTTCGCCGAAGCATTGGCTCTTTTGCTGGCTGTCCAGGCTGCGCGGCAGGTGTCGGGAGTCGCTTCGGCGGAACTGGCGGCGGCAGTGGCCCGGCTGGAAGCGCTGTTCCCGCCGGAGTTCACCCCCCTGCTGCGTCAAGCGGTCGGCCGGCCGGTGATCACGGCCCAGCGGGAGCACCGGCAGCAGATGCTGATACTGCTCAACCGGGCGCTTCTGGAAGGGTGCAAGGTGTGCATGGTCTACGAGACCCGTTCCCGGGGCGGCGAAGTGAGCGAGCGGGTGATACGCCCCTACCACATTATGCCTTACGTGCGCTCCTGGCAACTGGTCGCCTACTGCGAGTTGCGGGAGGCTGTGCGGATGTTCAAGGTGGACCGCATCCAGGAGGCAACGCTTCGCACGGCGTAGTTCTATAGGATGTCAATGGCAAAGGCCCCCGCTTTGAGGCAGTGGGGGCCGGACTTGTGGATGGCGCACGGCGTGGCGCAAAAAAGGCGCTGAATCACTCCAGGTGTTGCTGTACCCGCAACACCTCCCTGTTAGGATGGAGGCAAATTCATCCGAGAGGGAGGTGCGGCATGGGACGCAAGCCCGATCAAGGACGTCTGAAGCAGTACGATGAGTTGGTCCCCGAGTATCCCGATGGTGTTCGACCCAGCCAACTGGCACGGCTGCTGGGAGTCGAGCGCTCAACGGTACAGCGAGACCTGCCGACGCTGGAGGAGCAGGGCACGCTGCTGATGGAGGACGGGCAGGGGTTTCTGAGCCTGTTTCGGAGACGACGATAGGTATTTCCGTCTTTATCCCCATCTTAGTGAAGAAACTCCTCGAAACTGCTGCGTTCTGTTGCGGAATTCGAGGGGTAGATGTGGTATAATGGTCGAGAACGCAACGCAGATGAAAGGACATCCGGGATATGGAACGAGCAACCGGTAAGGCCGAACGACTGTTGCAGATTGAGGCGCTGCTTCTGGCTCATCCCGAAGGGCTGACCCAGGCAGAGATCGCCCGACGGCTGGGGGTGAATCGTTCGACGATCTACCGCTACTTGCCTGACCTGGGGCGGTTCTCGGTGTACGAGGCGGACGAGGGCCGGCTGGCGATTGACCGGGATCACTACCTGACCCGCGTGCGGCTGACGCTGCACGAGGCCATGGCGCTCCACCTGGCAGCCCGGCTGATGGCGACGCGCACGGACAAGCACAACCCGCACGCGGCATCGGCGCTGCGCAAACTGGGCCTCGCGCTGGAGCGGCTGGCGCCGATGATCTTTCATCACCTGGCTGCCTCCGCCGACGTGATGGACGACGAGGCCCAGCGGTACGACCCGGTGTACATGGAAGTGCTGGAGACGCTGACACGGGCCTGGTCGCAGGGACAGATAGTGCACCTGTGGCACCGGCACGAGAGCGGGCGGGTGTACGAGTACGACTTCGCCCCTTACTTCATCGAGCCCTACGCCGTGGGCCGGACCACCCACGTCATCGGCTGGCGGGAGCCACCAGGGGCGGTGCGCACGTTCAAGTTGGAGCGTATCCAGCGGATTGAACTCACACCCCAACCCTATACCGTCCCGGAGGACTTTGACCCACACGAGAAGTTGGCCGATGCCTGGGGCATCTGGTATACTGAGGCGGAGCCAGTCGAAGTGGTACTGCGCTTTCATCCGCGCGTGGCCCGCCGGGTGCAGGAGACGCGCTGGCACCGCAACGAGCAGACAGAGGAGCAGCCCGACGGCAGCCTGATCTGGCGGGCGCAGGTGGCCGAGCCGCAGGAGATGCTGCCGTGGATTCGGGGGTGGGGGGCGGATGTGGAGGTGGTGGGGCCGGAGGAACTGCGGGAGGGACTGATCAAGGAGGCCCGGAGGATAGCCTTGTTGTACCAGATAGGCAACGTAGCTCCGCCGCCGCGCTATCAACTGCTGTGGGCAAAAGCGGATCGGAAAACCGGACGGACCCATCCCTTGATCTGCCACATGCTCGACGTGGCGCAGGTGGCCCTGGCGCTGTGGCGTGAGGTGCTGACCGAGAGCGCCCGGGCGCAATTTGCGGAAGTATTGGGCCTGGAGGACGAGGCCACCGGGCGCTTGCTTGCCTTTTGGGCCGGGTCGCACGACCTGGGCAAGGCCAGCCCTGCCTTCCAGCGTAAGTATCCCCCGGCAGGAACCGATCTGAGCCAGGCGGGGTTCATATTTCCCAAGGTCTTCGTGCGCGAGCCGTTCTCTCACGGAGCGGCTTCAGCGCGCTTGCTCCAGGTGTTCCTCGAAGCCGAGACCGGCCTGCCGCGACGCCTGGCCCGAGGCGTCGCGAGAGCCGTGGGAGGGCATCACGGGGCCTGGCCTACTCCCGCTGAATTGCAGAAGCTCAAGATAACCCAGTTAGGCGATGAGGACTGGCACACCGTCCGGCGTGAACTGGTACAGGTGTTGGCCGAGTGTTTAAACCCGCCGACGGTGGAACACGTACCCGCATCACGAGCAGAGAGCAATGCTCTGTTGACATTGCTCTCCGGCTTCACCGCCGTGGCTGATTGGATCGGGTCAATGGAGGAACATTTTCCTTACATGGATGCACCGGTGGATCTGGCTCAGTATGTGGAGCGCGCCGCACAGCAGGCGCAACGTGCTTTGGACGTGCTGAACTGGACGGGTTGGAAGCCGCCTGCGGAGCCTGTGGCTTTCTCAGATCTTTTCCAGGTCTCCGGTCCCAGGCCTATGCAGGCTCAGGTCATTGATCTGACGGAGATGCTGGATCGCCCATCGTTGGTCATCATTGAAGCGCCCACTGGAGTTGGGAAAACCGAGGCTGCGCTCTACCTCGCCGACTATTGGGCGCGCACACTTAAGCAGCGCGGGCTCTACGTGGCCATGCCCACGATGGCAACAAGTAACCAGATGTTCAGCCGCACTCGTAAGGTACTATGCCGCCGTTACTCGGAGAGCGTTGTAGAGCCACTGCTGATCCATAGTCAGGCGCGTTGGACCAAAGAATCTCCACCTCCAGAGCTTAACATTGAGGATGAGCAAGACAACCAATCGCGGAGGCAGATTGAGGCGATGGCCTGGTTCCTGCCGCGTAAGCGCAGTTTGCTGGCCCCTCTCGCCGTGGGCACCGTGGATCAGACACTCTTGAGTGTACTGCAGACGCGGCACTTCTTCGTCCGGCTCTTCGGGCTGAGCCACAAGACTGTCATCTTCGACGAGGTTCACGCCTACGACACCTATATGTCCACTCTCTTCCAACGGCTGCTGGGATGGTTGCGGACCGTGAACACATCGGTGGTCATTCTCTCCGCGACGTTGCCAGAGAAGACCCGCCGCGAGTTGTTGCAGTCCTATGCGGGCGTGTCGGAGGTGCCGCCTGCCCCTTACCCGTCCATCACTTGGGCGATGGAGGGGCAAGTGGGTGTGGTACCGGTCAAAGCGTCCCAGGCACGCACGCTGGCCCTGGAGCAGATCGGTCGGGAGCCAGACGCCATCGCACAGGCTCTCAACGATGCGCTGCGAGAGGGTGGTTGCGCGGCCGTCATCTGCAACACCGTGGGTCGGGCACAGGAGGTGTACCTGGCGCTGCGCGACGCACGGGTTGTCCCCGACGAGAACCTGATCCTGTTCCATGCCCGCTTCCCATTCGGCTGGCGGAAGGCAGTTGAAGATAAGGTGCTGACCCGCTTTGGCAAAAAAGATGGTGATCGTCCACGTAAGGCCGTGGTCGTGGCGACCCAGGTGCTCGAGCAGAGTCTTGACCTGGACTTTGACCTGCTAGTGAGCGACCTGGCGCCGGTGGACCTGCTGCTGCAGCGCGCGGGTCGGCTGCACCGCCACGAACGAGAGAGCCGCCCGGCACCCCTGGCTGTGCCGCGCATGCTGGTCACACGCCCTGAGGTCCAAGACGGGGTACCCGACTTCGGGTGGGATGCCTATATCTATGAGCCGTATGTCCTGCTACGGTCCTACCTGGCTCTCCGCGGGCGGAACCGACTGACCCTGCCCGAGGACACCGTACCCTTGATTGAAGCTGTCTACGGCGAGGAATCGTCTGCGATTGTAGATCTGTCTCTCGAGTTGGCAGATGCGTTGGCGCAGGCGAAACGACGGATGGAGCAACACGAGGCGAAAGATGTCTACGAGGCCCGGACGAGACTGATCGCCCAACCCCAGGCTGACAATCTCTTGCGCAAGGGCAATGTGGGACTTGCGGAGGATAGCCCCGAGTTGCATAAAGCATTCCAGGCCCTCACCCGTTTGGGGCCGCCATCCATCTCCCTGGTCTGCCTGCACCGGGTAGAGGATGGACTAAATACCGAGCCGGATGGCAGTGGCCCCTCGGTGGATCTGGCGCGAATGCCGGATGCAGACCTGACAGCGCACTTGACCCGTTGCACCCTCGCCATCACTCACCGTGGCATAGTGCCTTTCTTCCGCGCACAGGAACCACCCATCGGCTGGCGGGACCATCCCTTGCTGCGCCACTACCGCGCTGCGGTTTTCGTCGAGGGGATTTGCAAGCCGGAGGGTCTGCGCTATACTCTGCATCTGGATCGTGAGTTGGGCCTGGTGGTGAGGAAACGAGAAGCGTGAAACGAGCCTGCAACATTTGGCCTTGGCTCCCGTTTACTATTCGAGTGAGCATTCGAGAAGGAGGCGCGTATGGAAGTAGAATTCAGTCTCATTGATGCTCCGTGGATCCCCTGTCTCCGCTCCGATGGGCAGGCCGTGGAGTTAGGGCTGCGCGATACGCTGGTCCAGGCCCACGAACTGCGCGAACTGGCGGGCGAATCCCCTCTGGTGACGGCCGCGCTCTACCGGCTGCTCCTGGCCGTGCTGCACCGCGTCTTTGGGCCGGCTACCTACGGCGAATGGGGCCGCCTCTGGGAGGCTGGTCACTGGGACGCGGCGCGGCTCGACGTCTACCTGGCCCGTTGGCGTCACCGCTTTGATCTCTTTGATCCAGAGCGCCCCTTTTGCCAGGCCCCCGACGAGCGTGTCAAGCCTAAGTCGGTCGTCAGCCTGATTCACGATGTGGCCTCCGGCAACAATCCCACCCTCTTCGACCACCACACCGAGGCAGAGGGCATCGCCCTCACCTCAGCGCAGGCTGCGCGAATGCTCGTCGCAGCCCAGGCCTTTGGGCTGTGCGGAACAAAAGGCCCGACGATGCAATTCACCGATGCCCCCTGTGCGCGCGGTGTCATTTTCCTGGTGCAAGGCGAGACGCTCGTTGAGACGCTGGCCCTCAACCTGGTGGGCTACGCGGACGACTCACCCCTCCCGCGTCGGCCCGACGACCGCCCGGCCTGGGAGAGAGATGACCCCTTCACCCCCGCCCGGTCCGTGCCGCGTGGCTACCTGGACTATCTCACCTGGCAGAACCGGCGCATCCTGTTGCTGCCCGAAGCGACGACCGACGGCGTCGTCGTGCGGCAGGTGACGATAGCCCCGGCCATGCGCCTGGAGAGCGACGTCCTGGACCCAATGAAGCACTACCGCAGGGATGAGAAACGCGGCCCCTTACCCCTGCCCTTCACTGAGGGCCGTGCCCTCTGGCGTGATAGCGCGGTGCTCTTCCGGCTGCACGACGAGGGCTACCAACCGCCTCGGGTCTTCCAGTGGCTGGCCGAACTGGTGGACGAGGGCTACCTGGAAGCATTGCAGACCCGCCGCTATCTGGCGCTGGGTATGGCAACCAAACCGGGGCAAGCCAAGGTCAACTTCTACCGCAGCGAGCGCATGCCCCTGCCGCTGATCTACCTGAAGAAGAAGGAGTTGGTAGACGCGCTGAACACGGCGCTGGACATGGCCGAGCACGCTGCCCGCCAACTCTGGGGTGCGACGCGGACACTGGCCACCTTCATACTCTCTCCTCATGCCGATGGCAGTGAGGCACGCAAACCCGCTTCGGAGGATCTGAACAGCCTGACAGATCAATGGGCCGTTGAGCGTGACTACTGGTCACGCCTGGAAATCCCCTTCCGCCAGACGCTAGTAGCCTTGCCGGAGGATGAGGAAGTGGCGCTATCAACTTGGCGCAGTGTGTTGCTGCGCACCGCCTGGGAGTCATTTGACCGAGTGGCTCGCAACCTGGGCACTGCTAGCCAGGCCTTCAAGGCCGAGGTCCGCGCTCGTGACCAACTGGCCCTTGGTCTGGCAAAAGCGTTGCCCAAGTCATAGAAATCTCATCAGTTTAGATTAGAG
>JAUWOI010000279.1 GCA_030612185.1 Anaerolineae bacterium | reverse complement strand
CTGGGTAAGGGCTAACCACCCACCCATACCGAGTGTTGCAACTGTTAGGAAGGTAGTTCAGGAGATGTGAACATTACCGAACGAAGCGGTTGAGGCGTACACAGGGAACCACGTAGCCCGTAGGGGAGACCTGTCTGCTGACAGGCAGGCCGCACTCCCTGAGGTCTTGATATAGCCTCGTTAGAGAGCAAGGACGGCAGTTCCGAAATGCAGATGGCGATGGTGTTAACGGGCCAGAAGCCAATACAGAGAGCGCGATAAGGTGAGTGCTCGGAGGGTCTGCCGGGGTCCACAAAGAGCGTGGGATGTGTCCTTCACTTCGACAAGCTCAGTACAAGCGACAGGCTCAGGATAAATTCCGAGAAGCGCCAGGAATCCTTCGGCTTCGCTCACCGCCATGAGCCCCGCCACGAGTACTCGCGGTGGCAGGACAGGCTTGGGAGACCCTGGTGATTTCTGGACGACGGAAGTGAGCGGGGCGTCTGTGCAAGGGAAACGGATGGTGTGCCACAAACGGGGAAACCCTGAAACAGAAGCCTGCCCTGAGCGAAGGCGAAGGGTAGGCCGGACCCTAAACGCAGATGAGCGAACGCACACAAGCAGATGGGCCAGGTAGGCTACCCCGCCCGAAAGATGACAGAAGGAGCCTGTCCTGAGCTTGCCGAAGGAATCCGTGGGGGGGCAGCCGGGAAACCGGCTGTCCTACCCCGATGGCGGCATGAATTTTCGAATTGTTACCTAACCATACTCTGTGTGCAGATGTTCAGCGGGACGTGGCAAAAGATTCAGCAGGATTGGCGCAAAAACCATCATCACCAGCCATCCCCACATAATAACCGTACTCATTGCCTCGGTCTGCCAAGTGAACAGGTACGTAAAATGAGGCCAGCCAGAGCTTGAGTAGATAATCGCTTTGCCCGTTGCCGCCACGGCCATTGCCAGGGTCATCCCGGCGAACAGAGCCAGAGCGCGCTGCCAGAGCCGAGGGCTACGCAAATAGAACCATCCCCCCGTAGCCAGGATCAACATGCCTGCAATTATGTAGGGCTCATCATAGGGATAATCATCAAAGGTGAGGACTAAGGCAAGTAGCGAGGCTCCGTACAACGCGAAGGAGAGGAGTGTCCAGTCCCGTCGGATGCGCCAATAGAAGGGACGCGAGGGAGGCGCTATCCTCGCCATCAAAACGATGACGAGTGTGATCGCAAGCATGCCTATCCAAAGCAATCCTTGGTAGACGACTTGCCGAAGAAACCAGGGATCCCTACGGTCAACCAAGACAGAATGCAGACCGGATACCAACTCAAAGAAAACGAACACACCAAGAATGGATAGAATGATTCCCACGTAGGGTAAGACCCAACGCGGCATACCTTTGATCATTCCTGCGATAAACAGGCTCAACAACAAACCGGCCAGACCGAAGACCAACACTCTACCCAACCAGCCGGGGATGATTTCGGACAAGCGCATGAGACTGAGAATAGGAGGTAGTGCTCCGAGCAGCAAAAATGGCGCCAACGCCGCTGCCGTCTCACGCCATGAACCTGGCTCAATGGTCAAAAGGGAACCTCTTTCCGTCGCCATTCTTCGCTTTCTCCTTTCTCTCCAGTGTGCAAGGATGATTGCCCCTGGCAAATCGCGCAGTTCACGCAGGCTCATCCACATAAGTGAGAATCCACTTTGTTGGGCAGCCTCATTGACCGCCAAGTTGAAAACAGCTCGCAGTTCTTCACCGTACTCGACCCGGTACGCCTGTGGGTACAGGTTCAGAAACAGGGCATAGAGCCGCGTCAGAATCTGTATGCTGCGTTTCACATCCCCTCCTCGCCAAGGCGCAAACGAGCTACTGCGGTCAGTGCTTGCATACGGTTAGTTTCTGCCTTAAGTACCCGCCGCCCTATCCCGCTCAAGACATAGGCTTTGCGGGGAAGGCCGGGGCCAGTATTGTTATCTGTGTCATCAGGGATGCGCTCAATTAGCCCTTGATCAAGGAGTCGACTCAGCGCACTATACAAAGTGCTCGTGCTCAAACTAACCTTTCTGCCGCTCAGAGCTTTTACGTCTTTTAGGATAGCGTAACCATGCTTTTTCCCAGGAGCAAGGCTGAGCAAGATATAAAATGTTGGCTCGGTGAGGGGAAGATAAGATAGGATATTGGCTCGCATAATATGATTTACTCTTTCTGTCTAAATATCATGTAATGATATATCGTGCGACGACTTATACCTAGTATAGTCGATTTTGAAGCAGTTGTCAAGTAGGGTTTTTTGGTTTTTGCAACAGAACTTTGGGTGTATAATCCCATCAGTCAAGTATCATCTCTGGCTATGAGAAGTGCCGCCCAACCACCGCATGCCCCTGACCGGGCTATCGCCCGTGCACATCGGCGGGCACACACGCTTGTTGTTGGTTTCGTGGCGCAGGCTCTTTCCCGCACTCGGTGCGGTGGGTGCGCGCGTATCGTTAGCCGCCCCCCACGAAAATCGCAGCGATAATTATGCGAATCAATCTCACAAAAGCCTTTTTCACACCCAGAGAAACTGACTTCATCATAGACAGGCTCAAGCAGGCTTCGGAGGAAGGGTTCATAACGAGCAGGTCTGAAAACAACCCTTACCTGCTGGCATCATATATGGGAGTAGAAGAAAAGGGCATTACGCCAAAATGGAACGTGAAGATATACACCTACAACACGAAAAAGAAAGGTCACAGCCTGGTATGCGTTGACAAGCACGTTTTGGATAGGTTGCTGGATGGGGACTATGATAGTTTTATTCCGCCCGACCTTCAAATACTGCGGATTGATGATGCTGGCTGGGGGTTTCCCTTGTGCGGTGTGATGGTCGGTGTATCAGATGAACGAAAAGTTCAGACTGCCACGGTGCCTGTCGAATACTTCAGAGATGACACGGAGAACCATTTTCGCACAAAGCGTTATCTGAAAAGGTACGCGGACTTGGCAATACAACTTCTCGACCAGTTTGGCGCGTCTCCCGCCACGCAGCGTATTGAAATATGCACAGGGTATGTGAATCAACCGCTTCGAGAGAAACTCAGAAAACTCGGATATGACGTTCGAGTCGTAGAAATCAAAGGAATGTTGCAGGACGAACTTGAAGAACTATACAGAGCACACGTGCTCAAGGAGATTGGCTCAGATATTTACTACGATCCGAAGGATATGAAGAAGTCGGAAATACCCCGAAGATATCGAGAATGTCTCGAGTATGGGAGAACACACTGCCCCCATCAAATCAAGACAGGCTGGAATGCAATAAGTGGGTAATTGTGTCAAGGTTGCACAGGCTCAAAGAGAAGAGCGCGGTTCCATTTCCTGAAGCCCTCCGGCGAGCAATTATCGCCAAGAACCATCCGGTACTGCGGAGAGTGATTCCCTCCTACTTGCATCAAATCGAGAAGGCGATCAGGCGAAATGATCTGGTAAGCATCAACCACCGGGTGGCAGCGCTATTGGCAAGTTACTTCGATGTGTTGTTTGCATTGAACCGTATTCCGAATCCTGGCGAAAAGCGGTTGCTGAAAACGGCGTCAGAATGTTGTACCAGGATTCCAGGAGAGATGGTCAATCAAGTGGAAGCGGTACTACGTGCGGTATGCTCGGCGGATCAAAGTCTAATTGTGAGGATTGAGGAGTTGCTTGACGGTCTAGACCAGTTGTTGTTAGAAGAGGGAGTTGATCTTGAGACATCTCGCAGTACCAACAAAGTAACCGTTCAGAGGGGTGGGGAAAACACTCGACAAGACCTCCGAGGTTTACGAAGCGGTGCTCTTTTGGCGACTTTGAACGGCACATCACTTGCTTTCCAAGCCAAATCACGGCCAAAACCTCGGAGGTCTGAACGCTTACCCAACAAAAAGTCGGGCGGTTCTTCCTATGGGGAAAGGAACGAATTTTTGCCACGGCCCGCGGTGACAGTGACCGGCCGTTACTACTCAGGCTCCCCGTGGTGCGTCATTCCGAGCGAGCGTAGCGAGTCGAGGAATCTCCACTTGCGATGGCAAGCGTGGCCCCGACAGGAGATTCCTCGACTTCCTTCAGTCGCTGCGCTCCTTTCGGTCGCTCGGAATGACGGTGGCTGAGTAGTAACGACCGGCATTGCCATGAACTCGGCCAAATGATATGCTCCGATTCGTTTTTTTCCAAATTCGCTGTAGTGTTGCGCCAAATGTAATATTGTCAAAGTAGTTAAGAGGTAGCAATCAGGTTGTGTATCCGGTCTGCCGGTATGCTCTGGCGCGGGTGGGCCACGTGTGCTATAATCCTTGTCGCAGAGGGAATCTATGTCCTACAGAATCACACGCCGCCGTATGCTCAAACTGATCGCCGCCGCCACTGCGGCAGCGGCGCTCGCGCCCACCTTCCACGCCCGTGCCCGCTACCCCATTCCACCGGAACCCGGGGAAGGGGATGAGGTCACCGACGTCTGGATGCGGATGGGCCGGGCGATTCACGCGCTCACCTTCTACGACGAGCCCTCCACCGCCGCCACACGGCTGACCACTCTCCGTCGCGACCAGCCCTTCCTCATCACCGGTGAGACGCGTGCCCCCTTCAGCGCCCACAACGACCTGTGGTACGAGACTCTCCTGGGCTACGTCCACTCCGCCTGGGTTCTCCCTGTGCGCGTCTATTCCCCACAGCCCTTCATCCGCGACGTAGGCGCATGGGGCTTCTGGGGCGAGGTCTCCCAGATCTTCACCGAGGCTCGCAGCGGGCCACACCCCCAGGCTGGGAAGGTCTACCGCTTCTACGGCGGCACCGTCTACCACGTCGTGGAGGCCTATGAGGATGAGGAGGGCACCGGCTGGTACAAGGTCTTTGACGAGTTTCCGCCGACGAGCCCGACTCACCAGTGGGTATTGGCGCGTGACCTGCGCCGCATCCCTCGCTCCGAGATGTCCCCCATCAACCCCTTCGCCGGTGAGAAGCGTATTGAGGTGGACCTGAGCAAGCAGTTGCTAACCTGCTACGAGGGGGAGCGGATCGCGTTTACCACCCTCGTCGCATCCGGTGTGGGAGGAGGGATAAAGTTGGAGGATGGCACAGTGGTGGACTTGAACACGCACACGGGGGAGACGTGCGTGCTGCTCAAACAGCCCTCGCGCCACATGAGCAACCAGCCTTATCCAGACGGGCCACCCACGGCGGGAGAGATTTTCGACCTGCCGGGCATCCCCTGGAACATCTTCTTCGACCTGAGCGGCACCGCCATTCACGGCACCTACTGGCACAACGACTTTGGCATACGGCGCAGTCACGGCTGCCTGAACGTCTCTTGCGACGTGGCGCGCTGGATTTATCGCTGGGTCCACCCCGTCGGCGGCTACGAGGATGATTTCATCCAGAGCGACCGCCGCGTCGGCACGCCGGTCAATATCTTTTAGCCGTCACAACTAGATTCCCTCCTCCACAAAGGCGAATGTCTCCCACATCTGGCGCAGGAGCGGCGGTATGACGTCGCTCTCGCTCCCCACGGCCCGCACCCGCAGCACGTACAGCCAGTAGTCAGGCCCCTGTACCACCAATGCCTCGGCCGGTCTTTTCTCTTCCTCTGCTCCGGGCCACTGTTCGCGGAAGAGAAACGCCGTCTGGCCCTGCCACTCCATCTCCACGACGTCCAGCACGTGAGGCGGCGTTTCTGGGTCGTGGGTCGTCTCCAGCATCACGACCGCGTTGTTGAGCAGCAGAGGCTCGACCGGGCCGGGAGCCCACCACAGCGCCAATTCGCCACCGCCGTAGCGCCACACGCGCCCCCCGGCCCACCGGTCCCCCTGGGCCACCACCTGCGCGAAGTCCTGGGGCACTTGCACGTCCACCCCGGCGGGCAGGGCATCCGTCAGGTCGCGGAAATGGATGGGGGCCGGCCGGAAGATCAACTCCCGTTCCCCTTCAACCTCCAGTGTGGATTGCACGTACACCACCAGCCGCCAGTCCCCCTCCGGCGGTTCGAGGGGAAGTTGCAGTGTCTCATCGGCAACGTACAGGTTCCCCTCTCGTGGCAGCAGGTCGAGTACCCACCAGGCCAACCCCTCGGGGCTCAACACGTAGGCGTTGACGGTCGCCATCACGCTGACACCCGGCGGTGGTACCAGTTCCACCTCGATGGGCACC
>JAUWOI010000092.1 GCA_030612185.1 Anaerolineae bacterium | reverse complement strand
CGCCCCATCCTCCCGCCGGAGCAAGGGGGCTCGCTGGTGGGCGCTGAGGGATGTTTCCGCGACGGTACGCCGCTGCTCCTGCGCTACGGCCGCCTCCGCACCACCGAACTCAAGGCCGAGTGGCGCGCACAGATCGAGAAGTTCATCGCCGATACCACCCACCCGCCCGACCACCTGGACCTGCACTGCTACTACCCCTATGTCTTCCCCGCCTGGTTCCGCGTCAGCCTGGAACTGGCCCAGGAGTATGGGCATCTGCCGGTGCGTATGCCCTTCGATGACGCGTTGGATCGCAAAGCGCCGGAGATGGCCGCCGGCAGCGGCTTCCCCGTCTGGTACGTCCGCTGGCAGGGCCCGCGCTACCAGCGCTTGGTGGAGCAGTATGGTCTGAAGCGGCCCCACTACTTCGAGATGTCCTTCTCACGGGATGGGCATCGCACGGCGGAGCACCTGCTGGGCTTATTGAACGCCCTCCCCGACGGCATCACCGAACTGCTGGCCCACCCCGGCACCGAGGGATGGCGCGAGGAGGACTACCGCACCCTGATCGACCCACGCGTGCGGCAGCGCATTGTGGAATCGGGCATCGCTCTCATCTCCTACGGCGACCTCAAATAAGTGACGGTTTCAGGCTCCAACGTGAGCCCCGCATGAGACTCTCGTCCACACTTGACATTTCTGTTGTTGTGAAGTATAATTAAACCGATTGGATTTATAGACTTTATAGGTTATTTTATAGGTTAGAGAGGCGCGATGAAACTCTCCAAACGAGGCGAATACGGTTTACGAGCACTGCAGGACCTGGCCGCGCACTACGGCGAAGGACCGATACGGAACAAGGACCTGGCCGAGCGGAACAACATCCCGTCCAGGTTTCTGGAGCAGATTCTGCTCACGCTTAAGCACGGTCAGATCGTGCGCAGTCAAAAGGGGCCCCGGGGTGGGTACTACCTGGCCCATACCCCGCACCAGATCAACCTGGCGGAAATCGTGCGCCTGCTGGATGGGCCACTGGCCCCCATCAGTTGCGTGAGCGCGACGGCCTATGAGCCTTGCGGCTGCCCCGATATGGAGGCCTGTGGCCTACGGCGGGTGATGAAAGAGGTGCGCGACACTGTGGCTGAGATTATGGAAAATACATCCCTGGCCGATCTGGTTACCGAGCAGACTCATTCTTGAATTCCTTATATATTTTCGACTAATTCCCGATAATATCACTAGAAATTCTGTAGTATTTTCTCAAAGGAGAAACAACATGCCTATCCAAATCCACTGGCCCCTCCTGCTGCTCGCGCTGGTCTGCGAATACGTTGACTCAACGCTGGGCATGGGGTACGGTACCACCCTCACCCCTATCCTGCTCCTGGCGGGGTACGGAACGATACAAATTGTGCCCGCGGTGCTGCTTTCGGAATTCCTGACCGGCATCCTGGCAGGGGTATTCCACCATGGGTGCGGCAACGTCAACCTCAAACCGGGATCGCGCCCGTTCAGGGTTGTCCTGGTACTGGCCGCATGCAGCGTCGTTGGCACGTTGGCGGCTGTCTTTCTCGCCGTGAACGTGCCTGAGTGGGTGCTCAAGACGTACATCGGCGTGCTCGTGCTGAGTATGGGCATCGGCATCCTGCTGACCATAAACAAGACCTTCGCCTTCTCGTGGAAAAAAGTGATCGGGCTGGGACTCGTGGCCGCATTTAACAAGGGACTCAGCGGCGGCGGCTACGGCCCACTCGTCACCGGTGGCCAAATAATGGCGGGAGTGGATGGCAAAGGGGCCATTGGCATCACGTCGCTGGCCGAGGGGCTGGTGTGCATCGTCGGCGTGCTCGCTTACACGCTGACAGGGAACGGTACAGTAGACTGGGGGCTGGCTCCCTCGCTCATCCTGGGGGCTGTGCTCTCGGTGCCCTTCGCTGCACTCACAGTCAAGAAGGCATCCATGCAAAAAATGAGTTGGGCGATCGGAATTGCCGGTACCGTGTTGGGCCTCTTCACTCTAGTCAAACTTGTGTTGTAGGCGGGCAAGGACAGGGGCTTTGCAGAAAGCCTCCTTGTCAACCATGCCGCAGGGTGGTATAATTCGCGCCGTAGTAGGCGTGGAGAGGTTGCGTAGTCCGGCCGAACGCGCGCGCCTGGAGAGCGCGTGAGCAGCAATGCTCCGTGGGTTCAAATCCCACCCTCTCCGCCATCACAGGGCGGCCCCATGTGGGGTCGCCCTCTTATTATGCAGGAGGATGCTGATGCAGGTCACGATCCGTCGTGCCACGATCGACGACGCCGAGACCATCTCCGCCGTCTGGGGGATTGTTTGCGCGGAACGGGTCTACACTGCCGTGAATCGGGCCTTCACACCCCAACAGGAGCGGGACTACATCGCCTCCCTCTCCGACCGCGAAGGCATCTTCCTGGCGGAAGTGGATAGCCGCATCGCCGGTTTCCAGTCGCTTGACCTCTGGGCCAGGTACAGCGACTCCTTTGACCACATCGGCGTGATGGGTACCATCATTCTTCCAGGATGGCGACGGAGGGGCATCGGCCGCCGCCTGGCGGAGCACATGCTCGCCTTCGCCCGCGCCAACGGCTACGAGAAGATCGTCATCTACGTGCGGGTGGGCAACGCCGGCGCCCAGGTTTTCTACCGCAGCCTGGGCTTTGTCCCCAAGGGCACGCTGGCCCGGCAGGTCAAGATTGATGGGCAGTACGAGGACGAGGTCTTTATGGAGTTGTTCCTGTGATGAGTTGGTATACTGGTAAATTGGTAGATTGGTAGATTGGTAAGCACCAATCTACCAGTTTTCCAATCTACCATCCTACCGGATGCGTAGGGGGGCGATGCCACCGGCCTCGAAACCGCAGGCCTGGTAGAAGTCGCGGGCGATGGGGTCGCCCCGGGAGGTATCCACCAGCAAGTGGGTCGCCCCATGGCGGCTAGCCCGCTGGATCGCCGCTTCCACCAGTGCCGCGCCGATTCCCTGTCGCCGGTACGCCGGATCTACGGCCAAGTCATCAAGCAAAGCCCGCAGTCCAGAAAGAGCAGAGACAAACGAAAGGACGAGGAAACCCACCACCTCTCCGTCCACCTCTGCGACCAGTACATCCATCGTCAGACTCTCACGAAAGCGCTGGGCCACGGCCTGCATTTCGGCGGGGCTCAAATCTGCGTTCGCGGGGATCAGCGGCAGCAGTTCCAGCACCCGGTCTTCGTCTTCAGCACGGGTCTCCCGGATGACGACGCCGGGCATTTGGGCGCGGAACTCCGGCGAACGGCTGTGAACCCAGCGGGTGATCACCTCCCTATGGGTGCGGAAGGCTAATTCCTCCGGCAAGCCATCGGAGGGAAAAACACCCACGCTCTGTGCGTCGTCACCCGCCTGCAGTGCTCCGCCCACAGGCCGGGCGCGATAGAAAATGATGATACCGCTCTGCACTGGCCCCTCCGGGAAGGAGTAGACACCGAACAGTTCCAGAAGTTCGACGTCGAGCCCGGTCTCCTCTTTGCATTCCCGCACCGCTGCCTGCTCGACACTCTCATCCTCCTCAATGTAGCCGGCTGGAAGAGCCCACCAGCCCACGAACGGCGGCTGGCCTCGCTGGATCAGCACAATGCCTCCTTCCATCTCCACCAGCACGCCAGCACCGGGCACTGGGTTGCGGTACAAGATGAAACCGCAAGCGGGGCAGACCTCGCGCACGCGCCCGCCGACTTCGGCCGTCTCCATTGCCATCCCACAGCGGGGGCAGTAGGTCATCGGTTGCTTTTCCATCTTCACTCCTGGTAAGCGACAATTCGGACTGTTTACGTTGGGAACAGTCTCTCGTGCCTCCTGGACTGCAACTTGTCAGGGGGCCGATGCGCTGGCGGCGTCTGGATGTCAGGAAGGCAGTTTTACCGTGGCAACAATTCAGCTCGCCGTTCCGGCGTGTAGGTGTCAATGATCCGGGGGGTGATACCATTGGCCCGGATGACGTCGGCGTAGAGGTCGGCGCTGCGGCGCGATGTGCGGGCCTGGGTTTCGGGATCAAGCGCGAAAAGGCCAAAGCGTAGTGCCCACCCCTCGGCCCACTCAAAGTTATCCACCAGAGTCCAGTGGTAGTAGCCCATCACCGGGTAGCACAACTGGATCGCGCGCCACATCTGGTGCAGGTGGGTCAGGAGGTAGCGGGGCCGCTGGTCGTCGTCATCGTCGGGAATGCCGTTCTCCGTGACGTAGATGGGCAGACCCAGGCGCGCCAACCGCTGGAGGCTGCGGAACATCCCATGGGGATAGAACTCACCGTAGCCGCCGTCGAGCAACTCGGCATCGTCGGCGTGCAGGCGGCGGCTGAAGAGCGTCCGACTCTGCGTGTAGTCGAAAGTGACCAGGTCACGAGTGTAGTAGTTGAGGCCAATCCAGTCGAGCGTGTGCCGCAATTTCCAGGCCAGACCGAGACCCAGCGGGAGCGTCCAACGCCCCTTGGTCAACGCGGTCAGGATATCCTGGTTGTAGACCTTGTCCACCATCCGGGCGACGCGGCGATCCGGCAGGGAGTGGGGAGTGTACGGGTCAAAAATGCGCATGTTGTGGGCGAAGCCAACGCGAGCCTGGGATTGGAGTGCGTGGATCTCCCGGTAGGCGGCGGCGTGGCCCGCAAGGAGGTGGCGGATGACGCGCATCGCCGCCTGGAAATCGGATTCGCCGGGGAGGAAGACACCCTCCAGGTAGCCCATGTAGCCATAGACATTGGGCTCATTGATGGTACACCACAGGTCGCAGTGCTCGCCCAGCGACTCGACGACCCGGCGCACGAAACGGGCAAAGAGCGAGATGGACTCCGGGTTCTCCCAGCCACCCCGTTCGGCCAACCAGCAGGGGTTGGTGAAATGGTGGAGGGTGACCATGGGCTCAATGTTCCGCTCGCGCAGGCCCCGCAGCATCTGGCCGTACCGTTCCAGCGCGGAATCGTCGAACTCGCCAGCGCGGGGCTCAATACGCGACCATTCGACTGAGAGACGGAGTGCGTTCAGACCCAGTTCGGCGGCGCGGTCGAAGTCAGCCTCAGCGTTCTCCCACCAGTTGCAGGCCAGCCCAGACTTGTGTCCGTCTTTGATGTGGCCCTCCTGCTGCTCCCAGGCCCACCAGTCGTTGTTGGTGTTGTTGCCCTCGACCTGGTGGGCAGCGGTGGCGACACCCCACTTGAAGTCGCTGGGAAAGTGGAACGTGGCCTCGGGCATAGATGCTCTTGTAGGAGTGACACCGGTTGGGCGGCCTGTTCGAAGCGGTTCCAGGGGTTTGGGTTGCACCAACGGTTCAACCCCTGCAGCCACTTGCTCAAGAACAGGCCCTTCGGCTGTGCTCAGGACAGGCCTGGCCCCGATTTCGTCAGGCGCGACCTTGACCTCTCTCTGAGCCAACCCGGGGGATGGCTCATCTCTCTCCTGGTCCATCCATTCCGTATCCACGCCTTCGAATGGATCATGGCCCAGAGATTTGACGGACGGTTCACCCTCTTCCCGCTCCATCCATTCCATGTCCATGCCTGCGAATGGATCATGGCCTAGTGCCTTGTCAGACTCTTGCTTTCCTTTAGCCATCGCGAAGAATCCTCTCTACCAGACGTTTATAGTCAGTCGCGCCAGTGCTGCGGGGCGAATACTCATATATGGTCTTATGGTGACTGGGTGCTTCGGAAACCCTTACGTTCGCCCGGATCGGTTCGGTCACCCTGTTGGCAAAGCGACGTTGCAAGATTCCCAGGACCTCGCGATCCTGTCGCAACCGGGCGTGATAGAGCGTGGGGATGATCATGTAAAACCGAATGCGATGTCCGGGTATCTGGCCGATATTCTTCAGTGTCGCGATCACCTGCCGGATCCCTATCAGCGCCATGTAGCCCATTGAGACTGGCACGATCAGTTCTCGGACGTATAGCAGGCCGCTCTCACTCAAGAGGCTGGTCGAAGGCGAGAAGTCGAGAATGACGTAGTCATACTCGTCCTCCAGGCCGCGCAACTTGCTGACCAGTGTTCGCCTGGCCCTCCGGCTATCGTCCATGCGCCATAACTCTCCCTCGGCCTGAAGCAGGTTGCCATCGCTAGCGATGAGATCGAGGTTGTCCCGCGCCCGGACGATGCAGGCCTGCCGTTCTGCTTGACCTAGCAACAGATGGGCCAGGGAATAGGTATAGTGTATGCCCAGGTACGTCGCCAGGCTGCCCTGGGCATCCAGGTCAATACACAGAACGCGCGCTCCGCTCGAGGCCAGGCCAGCGCCCAGGCTCACCACCGTGGTCGTCTTGCCTGTGCCCCCTTTATAGTTCAGCACACCAAGGATCCTACCCATCTCGTTTTTTTTCCCTTGCCCCTGTCCAGGGGAGAGCCCCCTTGTTGGAGGGCGGCGCAATGACCCCGAATAAGTTCGGGACTCCGGTGTGCTATCCACGGAAACTCCCAGAGACCCTGAATATATCGTACCACTCTAATTGTACAGCGTGTTGAAGATAGAGGCAAGTGCAATGCACTGCCAGAAAACTAACTGGGGGCCTCGAAGGAACGAAAGCCTTTCCCCCGCACTTCCTCCGCCGGGCTGACGATGACGAACGCCTCCGGGTCGGCCAGGCGCACGATTTCTTGCAAGTGAGATACCTGCACCTCGGTCACAGCGCACAGGAGCACATCACGCGCCTCACTGGTGTACATCCCGGTTCCTTCCAACGCCGTCACTCCGCGTCCCAGTTCTGTCAGCAGTTGTATGGCGACCTGCCGCCCGCGGGCGGTGATGATGGTTGCCAGCCGTTCCTGGGGACTGGTCTCTGACACTGCCGGCCCTGCCCCCCGCCGCCACGGTGGCCCGGGCATGGCATCCCGCCAGGTGCGAGGAAGAGACGCAGCCAGCGCCAGCATCATCAGCGCCCCGTACACCAGCCCGACGGCCATCATCACCCACACCCCCGGCACAGATCCGACGACTGCCCGCTCGACCACCGTGACCCCATCCAGTGCTAGTACCGGGTGCAGTGCCAGTTTGACCCCCCAACTGATGAGCAGCAGGGTAACCAGCCAGATGTAGTTGCGGAGGAATCGCCGGCCCACCGCCTCCCACCAGGCGATGAGAAAGATAGGGTGAAGCAGGCTCTCCGCCAGGCGGTCAGCCCAGTCGGATGAAGGGCGGAATGGGGGCACAAGCATCGCGGCGAAAAAATCGGTCTCCATCAAGCGCACCCGGTGGGACCAGAGGGCGTAGTACCGGTAGCGGCGAGCCTCAATCGCCAGGAAAGTGAGCACTAGCGTGAACACCAACAAGAGCACGAAGTGAGGGTTCTGCGGCGCGCCGAAAACAAAGGTGAGCGCCGCGCCCACGGTGATCACTGCCCAACTGGTGGTGGAGTCCAGCCGGGTGCGCCAGATGTTGGCCCGGCTCATCTCCCCCCTGTAGAGGTGGACCATCGCCGTGGTGAAGTGGGCCGGGCCCAGCCGGTAGCCCCGGAAGGTCCACGTGCGGGTGGATTCCTCACAGTCCTGAGATGCGGTCTGCTCAGCCATCACTTCTCATTCTCTACCGAATCTGTCTCCCCCTATCTATATTATAGCCTAATACTGGGAAAATGGGTATTGTCCTTCAAGACCTGACAGGTTTCCACGAATTTCGTCACTTGAGGCCCCACTTGTCACTCGGCAAGTGTGTTGAACAGCGAGTCTTGGGTAAGAACCTGTCAGGTCTGATTATACCGGGAATTGCTGCACACTGGCTCATATAGACTATTGACATTGTCGCATACTGAGTATACAATAAGATTTGTCGGGGACTGGACAGGACGCGTGCCCACCCGCGCATAGCACCACGTGTCGTATCTTGTCTTCGAAGTAGTGCCGTTCTTCGTGACCCCCGTTAACCCCGGGGGTGCCCAATATCCCAAGGAGGGTAGCAGATGAAAGCACAAACGTCACGCATAACGTTGGTCTCACTGATTTGCCTGGCGTTGCTGGCGACTTTCTCGGCCAGCGGCGCACAGGCACCCATCTCACCTACGCCCCCTGAGTACGCGCAGAATGGAATGTTCTGTATCGAAGGGAGGTCGAGCGGGCCTTCCCTGAACCATCACCAGGTTGCCAGAACTTCGCCAACTCTTGAGGATGGAACAAGTATTGACAAAATCGTGATCAATGGCCCGCCGACGCCTCCGCCCGGTTATGACCGTATTGCAGTTGGGCTACCTGAACCAAATCAAGATGAGGCCATTAATGTTCTGGCCAATGTACCGGCCTTTAATTGGTCATACGGATGCTCTGCGACTTCCGCTGCAATGATAGCCGGATATTATGACAGAACAGGGTATGCAAACATGTACACGGGGCCAACAACTGGTGGTGTTATGCCATTGGATAATAGTAGTTGGCCAGATTCGGTAGATGGCAATGGCGATCCAAGGCATGAATGTCCACTAAGTGCAACGCATAATGGATTTGATGGTAGAACCATTCGAGGTCATGTTGATGATTATTGGATTGCGGTTGACAATACCAGTCCTGATCCGTTTATTGGTAATTGGACAGAACACACGTATGGGGATTGCACTGGCGATTACATGAAAACCAATCAATCTAGTTTTGATAATCATGACGGTTCAACAGGGTTTTGGAATGACCCCAGCGGAGCCCCACTCCATTGGGATCAGATGGAAGCCAGCGGTTACGACACCGACGATGGAGGCTATGGGCTTAAGCTTTTCTACGAGTCCAGAGGTTATACGGTTTCTGACATGTATAACCAATACATATTAGGTTGGGACGGTAATACTCAAGGATTTACGTACGACCAATACAAGGCAGAAATAGATGCCGGTCGGCCAGTAATGATTCACGTCGAAGGTCATACCATGGTTGGCCTTGGATATGACGACACTACCAACCTGATGTATATACACGACACCTGGGACTATCTTGATCACACCATGATCTGGGGTGATGCATATTCTGGGATGCAACATATGGGTGTCACAATTGTTCAGTTAGAAGACATATCTCCGACAGCCCCGACGGTGACAGGCATCACGCCCAGCAGCGGGGTCAACACCGGCACCGTCCACATCACCAACCTGGCGGGCACCAACTTCCAGACGGGGGCCACCGTCAAGCTGACCAAATCGGGCCAGTCGGACATCAACGCCCCCAGCCCAACCGTGGTAAGTTCGTCCACGATCACCTGCAACTTTGACCCGACAGGATCGGCCACCGGGCAGTGGAACGTGGTGGTTACCAACCCTGATTCGCAAAGCGGGACGCTGATCAACGGCTTTACCCTGAATCCCTCTCCGACAGCCCCGACGGTGACGAGCATCACGCCCAGCAGCGGGGTCAACACCGGCACCGTCCACATCACCAACCTGGCGGGCACCAACTTCCAGACGGGGGCCACCGTCAAGCTGACCAAGTTGAGCCAGCCGGACATCAACGCCCACAGCCCAACCGTGGTGAGTTCGTCCACGATCACCTGCGACTTTGACCTGACAGATGCTGCTATCGAGCAGTGGAACGTGGTGGTTACCAACCTTGATTGGCAAAGCGGGATGCTGGCCAACGGCTTCACGGTGAATACTGGAGGCATGTCTGTCTGTCTATTTGCCCCTGGTGCTCAGGATCCATCCACCACCTCCACCAGGCACGTTCTCCTCCACCGGGGATGCCTGCGTCATAGAGGGCTACCCGACCACGAACTTGGGCGATACCATTGATATGTGGGCCGGCTACGACGACTATCTAAGCCCAGACGGCAAGATTGTGCGCAGCCTGATCCAGTTCGACGTCTCGGCCATTCCCTCTGGTACATCAATTGACAGCGCCGTTCTCCGGGCCTACCTGGTTGAGGCCTGGGACTATCTAAATAAAACACGCACGATCACGGCCTATCGCATTGGTTCGAGTTGGTCGGAGTCGAGCGTGAACTGGAACACGCGTCCCTCCTGTGCCGAAGCCTACGGCTCTGACTCTGTAACTCATGGTTCATGGGGCTGGTACTCCTTTGACGTGACCAACCTCGTGAGCGGATGGGTGAATGGCAGCCTGTCGAACTACGGTGTTATGTTGCGCGGCCCAGAGGTGTCCGGTTCCGACTCCTCTTGGAGGTCATTCTCCACCCGCGAGGGGCCCTATACGCCGCAACTGACCGTCACCTATAGCGGATACACCACACCGTCCGATGCCCTGCTGGCCGGTGAAAGCCTGAGTAGGGAAGAGCCAGTGCGTGTTGTCATCGAGGCGCTGACCGGCAGGCCGAATGCCAACTCTCCTGGCGTCGGCTTGTGCCAGCCGTATTCGCCGGCAGGGGAGAGATGCCTGGCCCTGCCATAGTCGCCAGAAAAGCAACAGGCAACTGACAAGACGAGGGGCTCCCGAACAGGAGCCCCTCTTTGTCCAGGTGCGGCACACCACATTCCTAATTGACACCTTTCCCGCACGGCGGTAAAATAGTGGTGGAGAGGAAGAAGTGAGGCGTGCATGGAGTGGATGGCGTAGAGTCGCAGGTTCAGTCAATACGCATGGCACGCGGTTGGCGTGATATACGCAATACTGAGTATACTAACAAGTGTCCGACATCGGGCGGGAAGGAGACAGTATACCACAGCGACTTCTTGGAAGAATACGAGGTGCGATTATCAGCGGTGACTATGACCTGACCCGCCACGCCATTGATGAGATGGCGGAGGATGGACTAGGCATCTTTGACGTTGAGCGCGCCATCTTGGATGGCGAGATTAAGATGTATGGATACAAGTGCGAATACTGTGATGGCATCGTGCGAGAACGGGTGGTAGCGCTAGAAGCATTCAAGCACCGACACGGCTTCGTCATTCTGGAGAATATGCCTGTTGGTGTGTGCGACAAGTGTGGCCGCCGCTACTACCACTCAACTCTGTTGCATCGAGTTGAGAAGATTGCTGCAAAAAAGGAAGCGCCAGAGCGAGTGGAGATGGTTCCTGTCGCCGCTTTTGCGTGAATATATTGGTTTTCTATTGAGCCGTGTTTCTGAGTAGACACTTGACGGGACGTCGCCTAACCGCGGCATTGGGGGTAGGCCCTGATTCCTATTGACACCTTTCCCGCACGGCGGTAAAATAGCGGTGGATTGGGTAGTACTGAGGAAAATGGAGGGATGAGTAAATGCTTGAAGGCATTCAAGACTCTACTGAAAAAACCAAAAGCTTCAACGCAGAGGCGCAGAGACGCAAAGAAATTTAAATGGTAGATCAAGATTAGTTCAGTCAAAGGCATCGATTCTCAAAAATATTAAAGCATCATTCAAGAATCTCTGCGCCTTTG
>JAUWOI010000565.1 GCA_030612185.1 Anaerolineae bacterium | reverse complement strand
TGGAACTTTTCAACCAGGTCACTAAATGCCAATGGCTCAGACATACACCACCTCTCAGTCAAGATACTTCTGAAAGTTTAGCGTATGTTTCGCCATTAGTCAAGCAATTGAGCGATATTCATTCCAAATTGAGAATTGCTGTCCCCACTGTATCCACATGACGGAGGAGGAGATCGCCATCTGGAAGGAGTACGACGTCAAGGTCTCGCACACGCCGATGAGCAACATGCTGGGCGGCAGCGGCGTCGCGCCGGTGGTGGATATGCTGAACCAGGGCATCACCGTCAGCCTGGGCCACGACTGTTTCTTCACCCTCGACATCTTCCAATACGTCCGTATGGCCTACCTGCTGCACAAGGTCCACCACCATAACCCAGGGGTCATCCCGCCCTTCCAGGCGATTGACCTGGCAACGACCAACGGGGCCAAAGCGTTGCAGATGGAGGACGAAATTGGCTCGCTGGAGGTCGGCAAGAAGGCGGACGTGATCATCATCAAGCCAAGCCAACCCTCGCCGCTGCTCCCGCAACTGTTCTACGACACGCTCATCAACGACGTGGACGGCGCGGACGTGGAGACGGTCCTCGTGGACGGCCAGGTGGTGGTCAAGAATCACGAGTTGGTTTACGTGGACGAGGAAGAGATCCATCGCAAGGTGGTTGAGGAGACGACGGCGCTCTGGAAGCGGGCGGGAGCAATCTAGTGAGACGGGGAGACAAGAGGACAAGGAGACAGGGGGACAGATGACGACGTATCGAGTGGGTATAGACATCGGGGGGACATTTACGGATGCGGTGGTCATCACCAGCGCGGGCAAGATGCACATTTTTAAGTCGCCCTCTACGCCGGCGGACTCCTCGATTGGGATGTTCGACTGCCTGCAGAAGGCTGCTGGTGAGTTCGGGCTAGGGTTGGGGGAGTTCCTGAAAAAGGTCGAGTTGCTGGTGCACGGTACCACCGTCGCCACCAATACGATGTTGCAGTACAAAGGGGCCAAGACCGGCTTGATCACCACCAAGGGGTTCCGTGACGCGCTGGAGATGCGGCGAGCGCACAAGGAGAACATCTGGGATCTGTCGCTGGCCCCGCCACCGCCTATCATCCCCCGCTACCTGCGGCTGGGTGTCACAGAGCGGCTCAACTACGCGGGGGAGGTCGTCACGCCGCTGGACGAAGAGGAGATGCGCCAGGTGGTGCGCCAGTTGAAGGCTGAGGATGTCCAGGCCATCGCGGTTTGCACCCTGTTTTCGTTCATCAACCCAGTGCACGAGCAGCGCATCCGTGAGATCATCCTGGAAAAGCACCCGGATTGTTTTGTCTCCATCTCGTCGGAAATTCTGCCCCAGGTGCGCGAGTACGAGCGTACCTCCACCACAGCGGTCAACGCCTACGTCGGCCCGGTGCTGGGACGATATCTCCACCACTTGCAGGACAGACTCTCCGAAGCCGGGCTGAAGCGGGAGGTACTTATCACCCAGTCGAATGGCGGGATTATGTCGGCCCGCTACGCCCTGCAGCATGGCGCGGCGACGCTGCTCTCGGGGCCCTCGGCCGGCGCGGTCGGCGGGATATTTTTTGCCACGCAGTTGGGGAAACCCAACCTGATCGTGATGGATATGGGAGGCACCAGTTACGACGTCAGCCTGATCAAGGATGGCGCTTACGAGATGACCACCGAGGGGGAAGTCGCCCGCTACCGCGTCGCGCTGCCGATGATAAACATCCACACCATCGGCGCGGGTGGCGGTTCCATCGCGCACCTCGACGAGGGCAACATGCTCAAGGTGGGGCCACAGTCGGCGGGGGCCGACCCGGGGCCAGTCTGCTACGGCAAGGGCGGCGATCAACCCACCACTACCGACGTCAACGTAGTGCTGGGCTACATCAACCCCGACTTTTACCTGGGCGGCGAGTTGCCCATAAACAAAGAGGCGGCCGCCGCATCTATCCGGAGCAAGATATCCGAACCGCTGGGCCTGGATCTCACCGAGGCCGCGTATGGCATCTACCGGCTGGTCAATACTCATATGGCCGACGCCACCAAAGTGGTCAGCGTAGAAAAGGGCCACGATCCGCGTGACTTCGCGCTGGTGGCGGCGGGCGGCGCGGGGGCGATCCACGGCTCCAAGATCGCCGAGAGCGTCGGCATTCCCACGGTGATCGTGCCGAAGACGGCGTCGGTCTTCTGCGCGTTGGGGATGCTCGAAAGCGACCTCAAGCACGACTACGTGCGCACGATGTGGGCTTCCCTCGGCTGTGCTCGGGACAGGCCCCTCGACGCGCTAGACTTGACCGAGTTGAACCGCGTCTTCGACGAGATGGAGGCCGATGCCCAGAGCACGCTGGACGGAGAGGGCATCCCCGCTGACCGGATCACGGTCGAGCGCGGGATAGACCTGCGCTACCTGGGCCAGCACCACGAGGTGACCGCCGTCGTGCCGGCCGGCGAGATCACGCCGGAGACGTTGCCTGAGATCGCCCGGCGGTTCCACGAGGCCCACGAGCGGTTGTACCTGTACAGCGAGCCTGAAAGCCCGCTGGAATCCATCAACGTCCGGCTGACAGCCACTGGCGCGATTCCCAAGACGCCGCTGGTATCCTGGCCGCCCGGTACCGCCGACGCCAGCGGGGCGATCAAAGAGACGCGCCCGGCCTACTTCGGAGAGGCAGGCGGTCTCCCCCCCGAAGCGGGGGGGCCGGGGGGGGGCG
>JAUWOI010000517.1 GCA_030612185.1 Anaerolineae bacterium | reverse complement strand
AGCCAGCCCCTGTCCCGGCGCCAACTGCCAGCCGAGCACGCTCTCCTCTTGGGGGCCGGTGGCCTGTCGGCAGACCAATTCGTCTGTTTCCTGCTCAATCCACCAGACCGAGGAGGCGGTCACGTCCAGCAGATGGCGTATTTCTTCCAGGATGGTGGCGAGCACCTGGCCCAGGTCGAGCGTGGAGGTGAGTGCCTGGCTGGCCCGGTTGAGCAGCGCCAGTTCCCGGTTGCGCCGCCGCAGTGCCTCCTCTGCTCGCTTGCGCACGGTGATGTCGCGGGCGACTCCCATGACCCCCACCACCTCACCATTTGCATCACGCAAGACAGAAGCAGAGAGAAAAGCGGGAAATACCTCGCCGCTCTTGCGCCTGTCGAGGATTTCCCGCACACATCTTCCCTCATTGATCGTTGTTTCGTGGACGGCGAGAGACTCCTGTGGGTCTGCATAGAGTATATCAATGTGTTCTCCAATAACCTCCTCCCGGCGGTAGCCAAAGGTCTCCTCCGCTGCTGTGTTGAACTCAACAATGCGCCGTTGCATGTCACAGGCAATGATCATGTCCAGGGAACTGTCAATGATGTTGCTGATGTACTCTTTCGATGCCTGCAGGGCTTCTTCCGCCCGCTTGCGCTCGCCCAGTTCTTGCTGGACATCCTCGTACAGTCGCGCGTTCTCAATGGCCACGGCAATTTGATCGGCCAGGGTTTCCAGAGCCGCGAGGTCCGTCTCGTCGAAGGCGCCTAGCCGGGTATCCTGAATATCGAGCACGCCGATGACCTGGCCGGCCAGTTTGAGGGGCACGCACAACTCTGACCTGGTCGGCACTTCTTTTGGGAAACCGGGGATGTAGCGTGGCTCCTGGCTCACGTCGTTGGACAGGAGCGTCTGGCCGGTTTCGGCCGTCCAACCAATCATCCCCACTCCCACCGCCTGGTGGTAGTCCGGCGCTGTTATGTCCTCGTATGCGCCGGCTACGAATTGCGTCCCTAGTTCCCCGGCGGTTTTGTCGAGTTGGAGAAGGATCACGTTATGGTACTCGAAACTTTGCTGAATGGCGGTGACGATCTCCCGCAGAAGACAGTCCGGCTCCAGGAGCGAGATGGCCTTCCGGGCCACCTGGTTGACCACAGCCAACTGAGTGGCCCGTTTGCGCTCTGCCTCGTACAGGCGGGCGTTGCGGATGGCGACGGCCGCCTGGGTGGCGAACAGGCTCAACAACTCGGCGTCGGCTGGGGAGAAGGTGCGCGCGGAATCGGATGCCACGTGAAGCACCCCCAGGAACTTCTCGTCCCAGCGGACCGGCACGCCCACAGAGGCTGTGATGGAGATGCGGTGGTCCTCCCAGGCGGCAGCCCGTCCCTCCCAATGCTGGTAGTCATCCACGATGAGCGGTTCGCCAGTCTCCCAGACCTTGCCGGAGAGGCCCTCGCCCCGGTGGAGGACAGTCCCAAGGGGCGTCACGCCGTAGCCGACAGTCACAGCCCGCTCTAGCAAGTCCCGCTCCGGCAGGTAGAGGTCGAGGCCGCCCGCAGTGCCCCCCGCCACCAGTTCGATGGCCCGCGACACAATGAAGTGGAGCAGAGTGTCCAGGTTCAACTGGGCGGTGAGTTCCAGCCCAACCTGCCGTAGTGCTTCCAGCTGGGCCGTGCGCCGCTGGATCTCCTTCTCTGCCCTTGCGTGGGCAATGGTACTCCCTATTTGACAGGCTATCGTTTCGAGCGCATTACGAGCGAAAGCGAGCACTTCGTCCAGAGTATGTGAGGCGACGTTGAGACAAGCAATGATGCGACCTTCGTGATGGACCGGAATGATGGCAATAGCGCGCAGGCTCTCATGGCGGCGAACATCATTCAAAGACGCACTCAATTCTTGATATTTGCTGTAGACTGGTCTGCCGGCCATGATCAAGCGCGCGCTATCCGAATCTGCATCGTAGTGTGAGGCGCTGTTGACAAAATCATCCGGCAATCCCTGGTGAAGGACGAGGTCTATGTCTCCAGAGACCTCGTCTACCAGGTAAACCCCACCGCAGTCCAACCCTGAGGCGCGGATGGCAGCGTCGAGGCATAGTTGCAGTGCCTCCTCAAGCCCGACTGCGGCGCTGAGCGCCAGCCCCAGATCGCGTTGGGCACGGATCATGTCCTCCGCGCATTTGCGCTCGGTGATGTCTTTTATGTGTTCGATGATAGCCACCACGTGGTCATCAGCATCTTTGAGAGGAAACACGGAGAGTTCGAGCCACGCGGTCGGGTTCTCAGCCGATGAATAGGGTACGATCTCGCTATGTGCTTCGCCTGTCTCGATGGATGGGATAGACGGACACCAGGGACACGGAGACTGCAGGTTCTGGTAGGCCGTGTAGCATTTCTTGCCAACTAGCGGCATTTCTGCAGCGTATCTCTTCTCTACCCACGGATTGACTCGGGTGATATTGAAGTCGCAGTCCAGAATGCCGATCCCATCCTGGATCGCATTGAAGACGCTCTGGAGAAAACGATCACTTTCCCTTAGCGCTTCCTCCGCGCGCGCCCGCGCAATGACGTCGCGGATGAGTTTTGATATTGCTAAGAAGCCGACGGTAGCGATGAGCGCCGTTTCGCTGAGTGCCTCACGCCAGTTGATGGCAGTGGGGGGCGCTCCCAGCAGGAGGTGAGGCAGGTCCAGGATTTCATTCAGCCACACCAAGATGCAGAGCAGAATGAACATCTGGGTTACGGGCAGCCACGTTTTTCTGATTCTTCTGTCCATAGTCATTCCTTTTGAGAACGCGGATTCCAAGACATCAACTGGAGTATAGCGCAACTTGGCCGGGAAGTCAATATTTGGCTTCTGTACGCGCTGTGGTATAATCCTGCAACTGAGAACCTATCAGGCTACCCTCCCGCAGGTTGCGATTTGCTGTACTCGCAGGCTTGCATAACCTGCGGGAGGGTGGCTGAGTAGTTCCTTCTTTCAATCGGGCTTTCAACCAGGAGGCAAGCGCGTGAAACTACACGAGTACCAGTCCAAGCGGCTCTTCGCTGCTCATGGTGTGCCGATTCCGCGTGGTGACGTCGCCACGACGCCTGAGGAGGCGCGCCGTATCGCCGAGGAGTTGGGTGGACCTGTTATCGTCAAGTGCCAGGTGCTCGTCGGGGGGCGCGGCAAGGCCGGGGGTATCCGGCTGGCCCAGACCCCCGACGAGGCCGCGAGCGTGGCCAAGGACATACTGGGACTGGAGATCAAAGGGCTGCCGGTGCGCAAAG
>JAUWOI010000217.1 GCA_030612185.1 Anaerolineae bacterium | reverse complement strand
CTTACCTGCACACCGAAAGCGGGGAGTTTCCCATCCGCTTCACCCTGGCGGAACTGGAGGAGAGACTGCGACCGGGTGGCTTCTTCCGCGCCCACCGCGCCTATCTGGTCAACCTCCAGCGGGTCAAGGAGGTTATCCCCTACACCAGAAGCAGTTTCACCCTCGTCCTCAACGACCCTGAAGAAACCGAGATTCCCCTGAGCAAATCCTCGGCCAGGGAATTGCAGGAGCAGATCGGGTATTGACCCGTGCCATTCACCCTCTCCTTGCGCCTTTCATCCTCCCCAATGCACCTTCTATCCAGAATTTGTTGAAAAGGCCGCCTGTATCCTGTATACTATATCAGAGCAAGTTGCCCATTTCGCAGATTTCAAGTGTGCCCGGTATATCATCGTCCTGGGCGAGATGGCGAGAGAAGACGGTTGCAGGAGAGAAAAGCGATGAACATGATCGAGGTAGAAAATCTCAGGAAGGATTTCAACGGCCTGAGGGCTGTGAACGGCATCAGCTTCTCGGTGGAGGAGGGAGAAATCTTCGGTTTTCTCGGCCCCAACGGGGCAGGGAAGACAACCACCATCAGGATGCTCACCGGGCAACTGACGCCAACCGCAGGCTCGGCCAGGGTGGCGGGCTACGACATCGTCACCCAGCGCCATAAGATCAAGCCCCTCATCGACATCGTCTTCGAGGAGCAGAACATCTACGAACGACTTTCGGGGTGGGACAACCTGGCCTTCTACGCCAGGCTGTATGGAGTTGAAACCGGCAGGGTGGACGAACTGCTGGAGGTGGTAGGCTTGGCCGGGCGGGCCAGGGACGCCATCAAGACATACTCCAACGGTATGCGGCAGCGGCTGATGGTCGCCCGCGCCCTGCTCAGCCAGCCGCGCATCCTTTTTCTGGCCGAGCCGACCAGGGGGCTTGATCCTGCCTCAGCCAGGGCGGTGCGGGAGATGATCGTTGGGCTGAGCCGAGGCGGTACCACCATCTTTCTCACCACCCACTATATGCAGGAGGCAGACCAACTCTGCCAGCGCGTTGCGTTCCTCAACGAGGGCAGGATCGTGGCCCTGGACACCCCGCAAAACCTCAAAGTCAAACACGGCACGCGCTGTCTTCGGGCGATGCTTAAGGAGGGGGACGAACTACTGCTCTCGCTGGACGACCCGGCCGACGGTCAGCGACTGGGGCAAGACCTCGCCCGGGGCGAGGTGCTCACCCTCCACTCCCAGGAGGCCACCCTGGAAGAGGTCTTCATCCGCCTGACGGGGCGGGGGTTGGAATGATAATCGCGGGAGGCAAAAGATGAACCTCAGGATCATATTGGCTATCGTGCGGAAGGACATGGTTGATGCTATCAAGAACAAGACCATCCTCTTCTCTATCTTAATGCCCATCGGGCTCTCAATCCTCTTAGGCTTCGCGTTGGGGGGCGTGGATGTCCTAAAGGTTGCCGTCTTCGACCAAGGGGAATCGGTGCTGGTCGAGCGATTGGCACAGATGGGGGGCGCGGAGGTCATCAGGTGCGACTCGGCCGACCAGGTCAGAGAGGTGGTCGAGAAGAAGGCCAGTGGCGGCCTGGTGCTGCCCCCTCAGTTCGACGAGGCGGTGGCCCGAGGCGATAAACCGAGCCTGCAGGTGTACGTCAACGTCAGGAAGGGCAGCGTTAGCTCGATGCGCCTCCACCAGTTCGTCCAAGAGCAAGTGCTGAAACTGGCCGGACAGGAGTTACCGGCAGACGTCAGGCTGAAGACCCTGAACGGGCCACCGGAGGGAGAAAAGGAGCATCTCAACCTCAAGCAATATATGCTCGTCGCATGGCTTATGCTGGGACTGATGATGACGTGTGCTTTTGTCGTGCCCACCTTGCTGGCAGAGGAGAAAGAAAAGCATACCCTGGCGGCCATCCTCGTCTCGCCCGCTTCCTACGTTGACGTCGTGGCTGCAAAGGCCATCGTCGGCCTGGTCTACTCCCTGCTTGTCACCCTCATCATACTCACCTTGAACGGCGGTCTGACAGGCAACCTGCCGCTGCTGTTCACGGTTATCCTCTTGAGCAGCCTGCTTCTGGTCGAGATCGGCTTGCTGATCGGTGGGTTTTTCGAGAACGTGACCCAGGTCAACACCTGGGGTACCTTTATCATTTTCCCCCTGATCCTACCCGGTACCCTCATGATGCTCCCGGATGCGATGGAGATGGTGATGCGCTTCATCCCCACCTACTACACCGTTGATGCCGTCAGACTCGCTCTGACCAACCAGGCGACATGGGCCAACGTATGGCTCGACATGGTCGTGCTCGGCGGCTGTGTTGTGGCACTGTTCGTGGCCGTCGTCTGGTCGCTCAAGCGGGAACGGGCGTGAGTTTGAGAGCCTCACGGCGGGCCGGTTCACCCTCAGCGGCTCAGGGGGCAGAAGCGTTCCAGGCGTAGCACTCTTGTCGCCCCCAATATGGTAACCCCGTAGAAGATGACCGGCCTCGGCCTGCCAAGGAAATGGGTCAGGTCGCCACTCGTCACAGTGGTTTCGTCACCAGGGCCAGGTCGCACCACTCGAGATGATCTGCGGTCTTCTCTGGCCCCCAGATTCTCACCCCGTACTTTTCCTGACCGATGTTCTCCTCGTCGAGAGCGGAAATCGTCCTTCAAGGTCAGATCAGTGAGCAGGATTCTCGGCCATTAGAGCTTCGAGTTTGCTCCCTCAAGCCATTGGAGTATAATAACGTCAGGTTCAGGTTTCAGGCTGGACCACAACTCCGCTGCCGAGATTTCAAGAAATTCCACTGCGGACGTTTCCAGCACCGCACTAGCGGGCGCCAAACCCCCTTCCCTTTTCGGGGTGCACCTCACCTTCACCTAGGAGGGCAATATGAGGGACGAAGACAAGACCAAAGCACAGATCATCAAGGAACACTGGGAAAACACACCAGCATTCAGGGATTCTGTCACAATCTTCACCGTTGCTATTCTTGTGTTTGCACTAGCGGTTGTCTTTGATGCATTTGAGACATTTGCAGAGTGGTCTCGAATGCACGAAGAATGGGAGATTGACGAAATTGCCGTTGCTCTTATGATCTTGGCGTTTGCTCTTAGTGTTTTCTCCCTGCGTAGGTGGAGAGAACTTGTGCATGAGATCACCAAGCGCAAGCGGGCGGAGCGCGAAATCGAGGAACGCCAGATGTACCTGGAAGCGGTACTGGGAGCCGCTCCCGACGCCATCGTCACCCTGGACGCCCACCATCGCATCGTGGAATGGAACCCGGATGCAGAGAGATTGTTCGGACATTCACAACAGGAGGTGATGGGCCAAAATCTTGACCACCTGATCACCAATCCCGATACTCTTGAGGAGGCAGTCGGTCTTACGCAGATCGTCATGAGTGGAAAGGACGTGCCTCCCGTAGAGACCGTCCGTTACCGCAAGGATGGTTCTCCCGTGAACGTCACAGTGGCCTGCTCCCCGATCCTGGCGGGAAATGAGTTAATCGGCATAGTCTCTGTCTACACCGACATCACCGAGCGCAAGCGGGCGGAGGAGGCGCTGCGGGAGAGCGAACATCGCTACCGCCTGCTCGCCGATAACATAACAGATGTCATCTGGACCGCAGATCTGAACCTGCGGTTTACCTATATCAGCCCCTCTATCACACGTATGTTAGGCTACAGTATTGAGGAAGCAATGGCCAAGACAGTGGAAGAGGTCCTGACTCCTGCCTCCCTCAAGGTTGCCATGCAGGCCTTTGCAGAAGAAATGACCGTAGAAGAGATGGGGCAAAAGGACCTGCCCAGATCGCGAGCGTTGGAGTTGGAGTACTACTGCAAAGACAACTCCACAATCTGGGTCGAGAACAAAGTGACTGGCCTGCGTGACCCAGACAACCGGCTTGTTGAAATCTTGGGGGTCGCACGCGATATCACCCAACGCAAGCAAGCAGAGGATGAGATCAAGCAGCGCACAGCCCAGTTGGAGGCGCTGCGACAGATGAGCCTGGAACTCACCGCTCACTTGGACCTGGACACCCTGCTCCACTCCATCGCCTCGCGAGCCTTCACACTGCTGGGGGGGACATTAGGGACAGTCTACCTCTACCGACCAGAACAGGACGTGCTGGAGTTGAGCGTGGCCGCCGGCCATAACCAGCCGCCCACTGGGGTTGTCCTACATCGGGGCGAGGGCCTCGCCGGTAAGGTCCTGGAGACGGGCGAGCCACTCATCGTAGACGACTACCGGCATTGGGAGGGGCGAGCGACCATCTACGACGACTATTCCTTCACAGCCATCGTGAGTGTGCCGGTCCGCTGGGGGCAAGCAGTCGCCGAGGAGGAGTTCATGGGAGTGTTGGACGTGCACGCAGTTCCTCCGCGTACCTTCTCCCTGGCCGACGTCGAGTTGTTGAGCCTGCTCGCCACTCAGGCCGCCATCGCCATCCGCAACGTCCGGATCCTCCAGGCGGAGCAGGAACAGCGGGAATTGGCCGAGGCGCTGGAGGAGGCCGCTGCTGCCGTCAGCAGCACCCTGGATCTTGACCAGGTGATGGATCGCATCCTGGAGCAGGTGGAGCAGGTCGTCCATGGGGACGTTTTTAACGTCATGCTGGTCGAGGAAGACTACGCCCGGACAGTGCGCTGGCGCGGGTACGAGCGTTTCGACGCAGGGGAGTTCATCTCCACGGTCGCCTTCCCCATCCCCGAGACGCCCACCCTGCAACAGATGGTGGAGACCGGAAAGCCAGTCATCATCCCCGACACCAGAGCCGTTCCCAACTGGGTTACCCTGCCCGCACTGGAATGGCTGCGCTCTTACGTCGCCGCGCCCATTCAGGTGACAGGCCTGACAATAGGCTTTTTGAACGTGGATGGCACCCGGCCAGGCCAATTCGGCCCCACCGACGCCCGGCGGCTGGAAGCCTTCGCCAGCCACGCCGCCACCGCCATCGAGAATGCCCAGTTGTATCAGAGGTTGCAGGAGTACGCCGGGCAGTTGGAGCAGCGCGTGCAGGAGCGCACCGCCGAACTCCAGGCCCAGTACGCCTGGCTGGACGCGATCCTGCGCAGTACCAGCGATGGCATCGTCGTCACCAACGAAGAAGGGAGTATCGTCCAGGCCAACCCGGTGGCCCAGGCCTGGCTCGCCCAGACCCTCTCGCCGGAACAGGCGGGCCGGCTGCGGGAGGCGGTGCAGAGCGTAGCACGGCAGGCGTGCGCTGAAGAAACCGGGTTTTCAGGAAAAAACCCGGTTTCACTGCTGGAACTGCCGGGGCTAGACCTGGAACTGAGCGCCGCGTTGGTGGTGGAAGAAGGAGCAGGGAAACCCACGGCGGCGGTGGTAGACATCCACGATATCACTCACCTCAAGGCGTTGGACCGGATGAAGACCCGTTTCATCACCAACATCTCCCACGAACTCAGGACACCGGTCGCGGCGATCAAACTGTACGCCTACCTGATGCGGCAGCAGCCGGAGAAATGGGAGCAGTACCTGGACACGCTGGCGCAAGAGGCGGACCACCAGGCGGGACTGGTGGAGGGCATCCTGGAGATTTCACGCATAGACGCCGGGCGGATGGAGATGAAACCCCGTCCGACCTCCCTCAACGAGTTGGCCCGCTATGTTGTCGCCAGTTACCATGTGCTGGCCGAGGAACGGGGACTGACGTTGGAACACCGGCCAGAAACCGGGCTTCTCGGAAGAAGCCCGGTTTCTCTGGTCGACCCGGAGCAGATGATGCAGGTGTTGAACAACATGGTGGGGAACGGAATACGCTACACACCGGAGGGTGGCACAGTGATGGTCTCCACCGGGACGCAGGAGGCGGAGGGACGCACGTGGGCCACGGTGACCGTAGCGGATACAGGAATGGGTATACCGGAGGATGAATTGCCCCACGTCTTCGACCGCTTCTTCCGGGGCGCGGAGCCACGGGCGATGCAGTTGACCGGCACCGGTCTGGGACTGGCGATCGCCAAGGAGATCGTGGAACTGCACGGCGGGTACGTGACGGTAGAAAGCCCTTCGACAGGCTCAGGGCAGGCTCCTTCGACAGACTCAGGGCAGGCTCCTTCGACCGCGCTCAGGGCAGGCGAAGAAGGCGTGGGCAGCACATTCACCGTCTGGTTGCCGCTCAGCGACCAAGATGGACGAGTTAAGACCTGACAGGTTTTTGCATTGGAAACCTGTCAGGTCTGGCCTGATCACTAAAACAAGGAGATACAAAGATGTCTGTCGCTGTGTGTAAAGCCACCACTCCCCCTACCCTCTGGTCCCCCGCTGAGACCCTCAGCCCCCGTGTCCAGCAGTTGCGTGATCAGTTCTGGGACTTCTATAATCGGGATTATACTAACGAGGTGCGCGCCTTCACCACCGGCACTTCATGGGACCAAGTCTACGCTCCCTGGAACTGGACCACCGCCCCGGAGATGATGATGTTCTTCGAAGGAGCGAAGGCCTACCTACTGGCCGATGCGACCAGGGTGGAACTGCCCCCCAGTTTCTGGGACCAGCCTCTGGTGGTGCGGAGAGCCATCTTCTTCAAACGGGTGCTGGAGCAATACCTGCCGCTGCAGATATTGGAAGGAGAATTCATCGTCGGTTCTCATTTCTCAACCTCCCTCTCGCGCACACTGACCCGTTCCGAGGGCCGCCAGTTCGCCCGGATGGAGAAGCGCTTCATGAAGAAAGTGCAACGGCTGGATCGGCTGGGCGTGGGCAATTGCGGCGCTGTCCCCGGCCACCTCATCCCCGACTACCCCCGCATCCTGCGGCAAGGCTGGCGGACCATCCAGACCGAGGCAGATGCTGTTGCCAGCGACCCCGCCTCCACACCTGAACAGCGGGATTTGGCCCGCGCTATCTCTATCTGCGCCGACGGCGTGCGGGCACTGGCCGGCCGGTACGCCGCCGAGGCCGAACGGTTGGCCCGAGACAAAACCCTTGGGGTTTCAGAAAACCCCAAGGGTTTCCATGGGATTCGAGACAACCCCAAGGGTTTCCGTGCCGCGGAACTGGAAGAGGTCGCCCGCATCTGCCGCAAGGTCCCCTGGGAGCCGACCGAGACCTTCCCAGAGGCGCTCCAGTCCCTCTGGTTCGCCCACATGCTCGTGTTGGTGGCCGAAAGCTACCCTGGCCCCGGCGTCTCCCCCGGCCGCGTTGACCAATACCTCTACCCCTACTACAAAGCCGACATCAACGCCGGTCGCCTGTCCGTCCAGCAAGCCACGGAGTTTTTCCACTGCCTCTGG
>JAUWOI010000082.1 GCA_030612185.1 Anaerolineae bacterium | reverse complement strand
GCCCTCCCATGCGAAAACCCACAGAGCCACAATTGTAATTAGACAGTCATACCAAACGGGGCATAATGCTTCGCGTGCATTGACAGCCTCCCCCTATATGTGGAGGGAAATCAAGGTTTCTATCCAGTATCTTGGAGTCTGACAGCCCATTTCAGGATGGGATCAATCGGCTTTGTGCCGATTTTGCTGCGACTGTTATTAATGGGGACCTGGTGGGATATCCGGCGTATGGTTGGAGATCTTGATATAGAGTCACGATGATGCCTAGTTTGAAACCCAATACTACATCGGCGAATCGGATTTACGAGGAGCTTCGTCGCTCTATTATCGTAGGACGCTACAAGCCAGGCGAACGGCTATATGTAGATAGACTGACCAAGCACTACGGGACCAGTGTCACGCCGGTGCGCGAGGCGCTCCAGATGCTCAGCCAGGAAGAATTAGTGACCATCAAACCCCACGCCGGTTTCTACGCCATCCGCGTCACCTTTAAGGATCTGCGCGACATGCTCGAACTGCGCGAGATTCTTGAGGTAGCCGCCGTCGAACGAGCTGCGGTACGGATCACTGATGAGCAGCTTGAACAACTCGAACACGTCCACGCTGGCTACACCGGCGACAGCGAGGAATCCCGCGTTCGTTACATAACAGAAAATCGGCGTTTTCACTATCTCATTGCTCAGGCATCGGGTAACCAGAAATTGGCAGAGATGTTGGGCCGCCTGCACGATCAGTTGGTCCGTTTCTTCATCACAGTCCACACTGGCGAGGAGATGGAGCGCATACACGCATGTATCATAGAGGCACTACGCACTCGTGACGTTGCGATGGCTAGACAGGCCATACTTGATGAAGTCAACAAAACCCGTGAGATTACATTGAGACATATGATCGAAGAAGAAGGTGACTCCTGGCATCTGACGACATAGGTCGAGTAAGCAACTACACAGGGAAGAAGATGAACGGCGCTTCTATCTGGAAACCAAACCTGACGCTGATGAATCAGGCCAGGATTGAACAATTGCATAATGCTGCAGCAACGATTCTTGAAACGACAGGTTTGAATGTGCATCATCCAGAGATGCGGCGCAGGCTGGCTGACACTGGTGCCAAACTGGGCGAAAGCCCACGTGTCTATCTTCCCCCAGAGATGGTGGAACAGGCACTCAGCACGGCCAAACACGACGTCGTCATATATAGTCGGCTGGGTGAGCCCGTGATGCCACTGGGACCGTATCAGATCTATTTCGGCACGGGGTCGGACCTGATCAACACCCGCGACACCCAAACAGCGGAGCGGCGAGATTCCTTGTTGGAAGACGTGGGACGATCAGCTCGGCTGTGCGACGCACTGGACGATATTGACTTCGTGATGTCCTTTGCCCTGCCCAAAGATGTCCCCGACGAAGATGCTGAGCCGCAGCAATACTACACCTTGCTGCACAACACCATCAAGCCACCGATTATGACCAGCTTCTCCGGGCTAGACGCGCTTGAACGTATGCACGAGATGGCTTGCACAATTGTTGGCGGTGACGAGGCATTTCGACAGCACCCGAACTATATCCTGTACGGGCAGCTTGTCTCCCCCCTGCAGCACGATCTCCAGGCCGTCGAGCGACTTATCTTCTGTGCTGACCACGAAGTTCCGCTGATCTACGTTCCAACGATTATGCCGGGCGTCAGCGGGCCGATCACACTGGCTGGGTCGCTGGCGCTGGCGACTGCCGAGACGTTGGCTGGGCTGGTGATGCACCAGACTCAGCATCCTGGCGCGCCGTTTATCTTTGGTGCTTGCGTCAGCCAGTTGGACATGCGCACAATGCTCTTCCCTTATGGCTCACCAGAGTGGCGGTTGAATGACCTGGTCATGGCCGAAATGTCGCGCTACTATGGCCTCCCTGTCTTTGGTACCGGTGGCGCCACGGACAGCAAGCTGGTCGACGCACAGGCAGGCGCTGAGTATGCTAGTAGCCTGCTGGTGGCGGCCCTGGCAGGTACAAGCCTGATTCATGACATCGGATACCTCGAATCAGGTCTCACAGGCAGCTTGGAGAGCATTGTGCTGGCCGCTGAAGAGATCCGCTGGGTGAAGCACTTTGTCGCTGGGTTTGAGGTGTCGGAGGAGACATTGGCAACGGATGTCGTTGCCGATGTGGGCCCTGGTAAGCAATTCCTAGACCGCGCCCACACGCTCAGGCACTTGCGTGAGGATATGTGGATGCCCTACGTCCTGGATCACGATGGGCATGACACTTGGGGTGCTGGCGGGGCCAAAGATTACGAGGCGCGCGCCCGTGAATGTGCCCGGGAACTGTTGGCTTCACACCAGCCGCAGGCTATCGCCGATTCGACGGATGCGGTACTACGAAGACTATGCAAGATCGAGTCATGATTGCCAACTTCCACTATGACTGTCGGTTATCTGGACAGTATCGAGTATGCACCCGAACTGCTAGAAAGCCGGGCAATGGTCTCGGGTTGAGTTAAGCACAAGGAAGGTGGTGCCTAGTGTGAAGTCCTACCAGGTTGTCTCTGTCCACTGTAAGTTCATCTAAGAAAAAAGGAGGAAATATAGAAACAGAAAAGGATAAGTTCTAGCGATATGTTCATGTCCTTGGGGAGCAGCGATAAACGGTTCGTTTGCCCCCCTATGGTGGCCTTGGGCCGCCTCTTAAGAATAACAAGGAGGAAAAGAACAATGCTTAAGCAGTATATGAAGTGGGCCATTCTAATGGCCGTGATACTCGCCCTGGTACTGGCTGCATGCGCTCCAGCGGCAACTCCGACCGAAGAGGCAGCAGCGCCGACCGAAGAGGCAGCGGCGCCGACCGAAGAGGCAGCGCCACCCGAAGAAGGCGGTTGTCCAGCCTCCACGGTAGCCGACCCGATGGGCCTGGAAGGCGAATACCCGTACCAGTTCGAACTGTCCGAGTATGAAGAGAAGGCTGGCTGCGAGAT
Source organism: Anaerolineae bacterium (assembly GCA_030612185.1). Next base: position 8,836 of record JAUWOI010000082.1, on the reverse strand, counting down.
GGCCTACAGCGAGAACCCGGACATCGCCGCGTTGAATGTTGAACTGAACGGCGCGGATGCGGGTCTGCCGCCCGTCGCAGAGCGGTTGCCCTCAGAGCCGCTGGTCATACAACCCTACATCGAAATCGGCACATACGGTGGTCGCCTGCGCGGTATTTCCAAATCACCCGAAAGTGGCACTTCGGACGTCTTGAGCGTCCGTCACGTGAACCTGTTCCGCATGAGCGAAGACTTGAATACCGTCGTCCCCCAAGTGGCCTCCGGATGGGAATACAATGCTGACTTTACCGAGCTAACTGTCTTCCTGCGCAAAGGCATGAAATGGTCAGACGGCGAACCATTCACAAGTGAGGATATCGCGTTTTGGTACAACGACATCAAGCTGAACGGGGAATACTACGAGAACGTAGAAAGTGTCTGGATCTACGGTGGCGAGCCTATGCAGGTTGAGGCTATTGACGACACCACGGCAAAGTTCTCGTTCGCTGCCCCGGCCCCGAACTTTGTCACCTTCCTGTCCGTCAAGTACAGACAGCCTTACCAGCCAAAGCATTTCTTGAGCCAGTTCCATCCGAAATACAACCCGGATGCCAATGCCAATGCTCAAGCCAATGGCTTCGACGATTGGGTCGGGCAGTTCAAAATCTACTTCCACGACTGGAAAGACTCGTACCACCCATTTGACGGTCCAGAGGGCACACAGTTTGTCGTCCCCACGCTCGAAGCGATCGTCCTGGTTGAGGAGTCACCCGAATTTCGCCGTTACGTTGCCAATCCCTACTTCTTCATGGTGGATACGGCTGGCAACCAGTTGCCCTACTACAATGAGTGCAAGGAAATCTACAGCGAGGATGCAGAAATAACGATCCTCAAGTTCATTAATGGCGAAATAGACTACCGGGCACAAAGCATCGAATTACCAAACTACCCCGAACTGAAACAGAACGAGGCAGACGTGTACCGTGTCTTCCTGACGCCGACCGTGGGCGAAATGGTGTACTACTTTTTCAACATCACCCATCCAGACCCCGAAATGGCCAAAATCTTTGGTGATATACGCTTCCGCCAGGCCATGTCGTTGGCAATAAACCGCGAGGAGATGCAGGAAATCGTCTACCTCGGTCAGGGTGTGCCCCAACAGGCACTGCCAATAGACCCCCTAACAGCGGACTTTGTTTCCGAAGAAGCGTTGACTCAATTCACCGAATATGATCCCGACCGCGCCAACGAGTTGTTGGATGAAATGGGCTTGACCGAGCGCGGTGCGGACGGTTTCCGGCTGCGCTTCGACGGTGAACCCTTGGTCATCCTGCTCCAGTACGCGCCGCAAGGTGGCCCGCTCCAGGTTCACGAACTGACGGCAAGGTACTGGGAAGCGGCTGGTGTTCGAGTCCAACTCAAGGAAGTTACCTCGGACTTGTACCGCGCCGATACCAGCCAAAACCAGCACGACCTCGCCACATGGCGGAACGGTGGAGTCGCTACGTCAATCGATACTCAGTTGATGGTACCGCCATTCGGTTCCTTCCTCGACATCCGCACCGGCGTCCAGTGGGACCTGTGGGTACAGAGTGACGGCGCTGAAGGTATCGAACCCCCCGACGATGTCAAGATGCTCTATGATCTGTCAGAGGAGTGGAAGAGCTACCCGCTTGGCTCTGCGGAGAACAGCCGCGTTGGTGCTGAGATCATCCAGATCTTTGCCGATAACTTCTTTGAGATGGGGCTCATAGGTGCGGTTCCGTCGCCAGTGGTTATAAGTAACCACGTCGGCAACTTTGGAGAGTTCACGGCCAAGTCTGGTGATTACCACTGGGCATATCCCTACCGCCCCACTCAGTGGTTTATCAAGGAGTAGGCGTTAGCGAGCACTAAGGTTGAGGTAGAGGTACACTCGTGGTACCTCTACCTCGTATGCTTCACAAAAGATAGAGATTAGAGACTCAATAGATCCAAAATGTTGCGATAACAAGACCTCGGAGGTCTCTCAAGAGCGCCTTTGCCGGTAAAGACGGGCACAATCGAAGCGACTTTGCTGCCAATGTCACCTTCCAAGACCTCCGAGGTCTGAAATCTGGATCTGCTGAGATCAGGAATACCCATAATCTCCAATCTCGAAAGGGGAAGATCCATGCTGCGCTACTTCATCCAACGTTTCATTTTCATGATCGTCACGCTGTTACTCGTGTCGGTGATCATCTTTATCGTCATCGAGTTGCCACCGGGTGACTATGCCGACCGGTACGCCTACAGCAAGCTGGCTACTGCCGGTCAGATGGTGACCGAGTCAGACATGATAGCCTTGCGCCACGAGTTTGGGCTGGATAAGCCGCCCGTCCTGCGCTACTTTAGATGGATCAGCGACATCCTGTTGCACGGCGACTTTGGCAACTCGTTTCTCTACCACGTGCCCGTCCGCAGTGTGATTGGGGCACGTATCTGGTTGACGATGGCCATGGCGTTGACCGCCATTGTGTTGACCTATGCTCTGGCCATTCCCATCGGCATCTTTTCGGCACTGTATCGCCACTCCTTCGGTGATTATCTAGCCACCTTCATCGGTTATATTGGTTTATCACTCCCCAACTTTATGTTGGCGCTGGTATTGTTGTATTTCAGCGTGACGGTGCTCGGCAGTTCCGCGGGTGGTCTTTTCTCGGCCGAGTTCGAGGAAGCCGCCTGGAGTTGGGCCAAGTTTGTGGACTTGGTCAAGCACCTGTGGGTGCCGGCGGCGGTCCTGGGCACGGCAAACACAGCGTTTCATCTCCAAACCATGCGCGCCACGATGCTCGACGAACTGAACCAGCTCTACGTGGATGCCGCCCGCGCCCGGGGCATCCCGGAATGGAAAGTCATTCTCAAATACCCGGTGCGGATTGCGCTGAATCCCATCGTCAGTTACCTGGGCTTTGACCTGGGAAAACTCGTCGCTGGTGCACCTGTTGTGGCGCTGGTGCTATCCCTGCCAGATGCGGGCCAATTGTTGCTGCAAGCATTGCTTCAGCAAGACATGTACCTCGGCGGAGCGATCTTGCTGATGATCAGCGCCATGATCGTGATTGGCGTTTTCATATCTGATCTGATGCTCGCCGCCCTGGACCCACGAATTCGCTTAGGAGAGACGTAAATGGCCGCAACGACGATCCCCAAAGGCAAACTAGCCGGCGCAGCCGCAGTGCCCGATGAGGAAAAACTCAAATACTTTACCGCCAGTCAGTGGCAACTGGTGTGGTGGCGCTTCCGCCGCAACCGGTTGGGACTACTCGGCGCCGGCATACTGGCTACCTATATCCTTATCCTGATTTTTGCCGAGTTTCTGGCCCCTTATAGCGGCATGACGCTCGACGTCGAGTACGTTCTCGGCCCGCCCCAGGTCGTCCGGTTTTGGGACGAAAATGGTTTCTCCCTACGTCCCTTTGTCTACGGCGTGAGCACCGAACGCGACCCGGTGACGCTAGCGATGGTACCCACGATTGATACATCCGAGCGACGCTATCTTCGATTCTTTGTGCGAGGTGAAGAGTACAAGTATTGGAACAAAAACTTGATCGTCAGCGACTTGCACCTGTTCGGCGTGGACGAGGGCACCATCCACATCTTTGGCACTGACCGGATGGGACGAGATATGTTCTCCCGTACCATGTACGCCACCCGCATCTCGTTAACGCTGGGAGTAATGGGTGTGCTGATTGCCTTCGTGATGGGCCTCATCATGGGGGGAGCATCCGGGTACCTGGGAGGCCAGATAGATTTCTTCACCCAGCGACTGATCGAGCTGATCCGTTCTGTGCCCGATATTCCGCTCTTTATGGGGCTGGCTGCGGCCCTGCCCAAGGAATGGCCTCCGGAGCAAGTCTACTTGATGATCACCCTCATTCTTGGCTTCCTGGGCTGGACGACACTCGCCCGGCGCATCCGCGGCAAGTTGTTATCGCTCCGCAAAGAGGACTATGTCATCGCCGCCCAGTTATCCGGCGCCAGCAACGCCCGTATCATTGGCCGCCACATGTTGCCCGCCTTTACCAGCTATATCATCGTGGATATCGTGGTTTCCTTCCCATACATGATCCTGGCGGAAACGGCCTTGAGCTTTGTCGGTCTCGGCCTGCGGCCGCCCGTGATCAGTTGGGGAGTGCTCCTCAAGGGGGCGCAGAATATCCAGGCGATTGAGTTAGCGCCGTGGCTCTTCATCCCGGTAATATTTGTGGTGTTTGCTGTGCTGGGTTTTACCTTCCTGGGAGATGGATTACGCGACGCGGCGGATCCATATAATTAGTTGACACAGGAAAAATCTATGAGTAAAACTACAGGGCAAATAGAGCGAGATACTTTGCTGGAGGTGAAGGATCTCAAAGTCTCCTTCAAAACGGACGAAGGGATTATCATTGCGGTTGACGGAGTGACTTTCTCTGTCGAGCCGGGGCAGACGCTGGGTATTGTGGGCGAAAGCGGCTCGGGCAAAACCGTGAGTGTAAAAGCTATCATGCAGCTTTTACCCAGAACTGCCATCGTCGGCGAAGGGTCCTCAATTCAATGGTATAGTAAGAATGGTGATACTATTGAGATTACGCGACTCAAGAAAGCGGGTCGTGAGATGCGGCGCATCCGCGGCGGGGAAATCGGCATGATCTTTCAGGAACCGATGAGTTCGTTTTCGCCCGTGCATACGATCGGCAACCAGATCATGGAGGCGATCCTACAACATCGCCAGGTCAACAAGCAGGAAGCCCGCGAGATCGCCATTGATATGCTGGGTAAGGTAGGGATTTCCAATCCATCGGTGCGCGTGGATCAATACTCGTTCGAACTATCTGGCGGGATGCGACAACGGGCCATGATCGCCGTGGCGCTCTCGATGAATCCCTCGCTGCTCATCGCCGATGAGCCAACGACCTCACTGGATGTGACCATTCAGGCTCAAATTCTGGAACTGATGAATCAGTTGCAGGAAGAGTTGGGAATGGCGATCATTTTCATCACGCACAACCTCGGTGTCATCGCCCAGGTGGCGGACGAGGTGGCGGTGATGTACCTGGGGCACATCCTGGAGCAGGGAACGGCGAAAGAGATTGTCCTCCAGCCGCAGCATCCGTACACGCAAAGTCTGCTACGGGCCATACCGCGCCTGGATCACCTCGGGGAACGGTTGACGGCGATAAGCGGCGATATTCCGAGTCCATTGGAGCGTCCGGCGGGCTGCCCGTTTCATACACGCTGTGAACGAGTGATTGCCGGCGTCTGTGATACCCAGAGGCCCGCTCTCACCCGGATCAGCAGCACCCATACAGTGCATTGTTTTTTGCACGAGTAGAGAGAGAGTAGAGAAAAATGGCTGATATCCTGCTTGAAATCAAGAATCTCAAAGTCCATTTCCCCATCCGCAGCACGAATTTCTTTGGTGGAACTACGCAGTACGTAAAAGCGGTTGACGGCGTCAGTTTCTACATCGAGAAAGGGGAAACGTTGGGCCTCGTGGGAGAAAGCGGCTCTGGTAAGACCACCATAGGCCGCTCCATCCTGCGGGCGATAGAGCCGACGGAGGGCCAAGTCACCTTTAACCTGGATGGTCAAAAAGTGGATTTGACCCAACTCCAGGGCAAAGACCTGCGGACGTTCCGCAGGCACATGCAATTGATCTTTCAGGATCCCTACTCTTCGCTGAACCCGCGCATGACGGTGCGGGATATCATCGCCGAACCGCTGGTCGCCAGCAAATTGGCGACTGGTAAAGAGGTGGACAAACAGGTGCGCGATGCGGCGGCGAGTTGCAAACTCAACCTGGAGTATCTGCGCCGTTTCCCCCACGCGTTCAGCGGCGGGCAGCGGCAGCGCATTGGGATCGCTCGCGCTCTCATCTCCCGACCCCAGTTCGTCGTCTGCGACGAGTCGGTGTCTGCCCTCGACGTGTCCATTCAGGCCGAAGTTCTCAATCTGCTGATGGACTTGCAGGCCGAGTTCGGGTTTACGTACCTGTTCATCGCCCACGATCTGAGCGTGGTGGCGCACATCTCCAAGCGGGTGGCAGTGATGTATCTGGGTCAGTTCGCCGAATTGGCGCCCACGAAGCAACTATTCTATACCCCCAGGCACCCTTACACAGAGGCCCTGATGTCGGCTATTCCAGAAGTAAACCCGGATGTGGAAATGACGCCGGTGAGCCTCAAAGGCGAGATTCCGAGTCCCGTGAATCCACCGGCCGGCTGTCGTTTTCACACCCGTTGCCTCTACGTGCAGGACAAGTGCAAGACAGAGATACCACAGTGGCGGGAAATCGAGGACGGACACTTTGTGGCGTGTCATTTTGCTGATACGCTGGCGCTGAAAGGGGTGACTAAACTGGACACCCCTGACGGCGTGAATTGATCCAAGATTTTGAAAAACACGGGGGAGCGTTCAATGGCCAAAACGAACATTCTGGTGCCGCTCACTAAATCGGAAACCAGTCAGCAAATCTTGCCCCAGATCGAAAAACTCATTCCCGCCCAAGGCTGCAAACTCTTTTTGCTTTACGTGACAAAACCACCCAAGGGCCTCGGCTTCGCCGCACCGGACTTTCGGTCTGATTACGCGCTCGAAGCCGGCGGTGAACCACTGGGACCCAAAGCCCATCCGGTCTATACCAGCCAACAGGAAGACAGCTTGCTGGCCGACGTGGAAGTCGCTTTGCTCCCCACCACGAACCACCTGAAGCAGCAGGGATACGAAGTCGCGCTCCAGATTTGCCTCGGCGATGATACGATTGACGAGATCGTGCGGACCGTGAAGCGTGAAAATGTAGACCTGGTGGCGATGTCCACGCGGGCGCGGGAAGGTGTGCAACGTCTTTTCTTTGGCGACATTGCCGAGCGGGTCATGCAGCGGGTGAATATCCCCGTCTTGCTGATTCAACCCCAGACCCAGACGTAAACGGCCACTCGACAACATTTGGCCGCATAAAGAACTCGGTGAAACCCCGGTTGATGGAACCAATACGCAGCCGGGATTTCTATATGCATGGCGCTGGGAGAACAATGGGGGAATTTTGTCGAGATTACGCGAACGCGGTGCTGAATATAGATGACAGGAGAGAAGAATGAAAGTTGTCCTGGTACTTTCTGATGGATTGCGCTACGACACCGCCGTTGACGGGATGGGCTTCCTGGGACATTTGGTCGAGGTCAAACTCGCCAGCCTCTATAAAGTGATCAGTGAACTGCCGACCATGTCGCGCCCGATGTACGAGACGGTTCACACCGGGCTGCCGGTCACAGAACACGGTGTGGTCTCCAACCAGATGGTCCGTCGCTCCAACAAGCCCAATATCTTCCAATCAGCAGTGGAGGCCGGTAAAACTACCGCCGCTGCCGCCTACTACTGGTTTTCCGAACTCTATAACCGCACCCCTTATGACCCCCTTGACGACCGCGAGGTAGACGACGAGTCATTGCTCATCCAGCACGGGCGCTTTTATACCCAGGACGAGTACCCGGACATTGAACTTTTCGCCACTGCCGGGATGCTGGTACGCAAGTTCGCCCCCGACTATTTGCTCATCCACCCGATGGGCATGGACTACGTCGGGCACACGTACGGTGCCGCTTCCAGCGAATACCGCAACCACGCCATTCGCCAGGACGTGATGCTGGCTAACCTGATCCCCGAATGGATAGAGCGAGACTATAACATCCTCGTCACCGGTGACCACGGCATGGGTGCGGACAAGATGCACGGCGGTACCACGCCTGACGTGCGTGAAGTGCCGCTGTATCTCATTCGGCCGGGCGTACCCGGCGCGGGAGATACGGGAGAGGTGATTTCCCAACTCCAAATCGCGCCGACGGTGCACAATCTGCTCGGAGTCCCCATCCCGGATACGATGCAGCAGGAGCCGGTGATCAGTAGTCAGTAGTTACCTGACCATTTGTAGTCTTTCATAAACTCGTGCCCCCTTGGGCATTTCACAAAGTCGCGTCCCTTATTTGAACTTGCTCAAAATGGATGATCCCCTCCGCCCACCAGGCTACTACCCGCGCCCGCTGCATCTGGCCCTCGTCTCCAGCGACCTGCTGGGGCGTATCCATCCACTGATGCTCACACCTGCCTGGCTGGCGCTGGCCGCGATCGCGTGCTGGCCCTGGGGTGCCCTCCGTCTCCCGGCTGCCGCCTTGTCGCTGGCCTGCATCATCGCCGACGGGACTGGCCTGGCACTACTCCCCCGACTGGAACGTTCCTTCGGGCCCGTCACCCCGCCTCTGTTGGCGCTGACCCTCGGCCGCACAGTCCTTGCCTTCGCGGCTGGTCTGCTTTGGGCAACCTGGCCCGGCCTGCTGCTGAGTGCTGCGTTACACCTCGCCATCACCGCCACCTTTCTCTACGCCACATGGGTCGAGCCATTCCACATCGGGGTCACACAGGCCGAACTGCGCTCCTCCAAACTCAACGGTGACGCCCCGCTGCGGTTGCTCCACATCACCGACCTGCACATCGAGCACATCACCCCACGCGAGCAAAAGTTGCTCCAGTTGGTCCAGGAACTGGCCCCCGACGTCGCAGTCATCACCGGCGACTACCTCTACCTCTCATCTATCCACGACGCCGACGCCCAGGCCAAGACGCGCGACCTGCTGGCGCGCCTGTGCGAGATTATCCACGGCCCCGTCTACGCCATCACTGGCAGCCCCCCGGTAGATCTTCCTGAGGTCGTGCCGGCCATCTTCGAGGGCCTGCCCATCACCGCGCTGCTGGACGAGACAGTCGAACTGCACATCAACGACCATACCCTACGTCTCGTCGGCCTGCGCTGCACCCACGAGCGTCACCTGGATGCACCCCGCCGCCGTCGCTTGAGGGACGATAG
>JAUWOI010000502.1 GCA_030612185.1 Anaerolineae bacterium | reverse complement strand
GACGAAATTCCGGCGGTAGTGGGGGGGCAGCGTACCGTAGTCCTTGCTCACAACGCCTCGTCAGAGATAATCAGGTCAGCCGTGGCGACGTTGGTGGCGATGGGCACGTTGTGGACGTTGCAGGCGCGCAGCAGCGTCTGGATGTCGGGGTCGTGGGGGTGCTTATCGAGCGGGTCCACGAAAAAGAACACGGCGTCCACTTCGCCCTGCGCCACGCGGGCTGCGATCTGCGCGGCACCCCCATGCGGCCCTGAAAGCAGGTACTCGACGTCTAGCCCCACCTTCTCAATCAGCAGACGGCCAGTCGTGGCTGTAGCGATCAGATTAAAGCCCATCAGTTTTTCGCGGTTGAACGTGGCGAAAGCGACCATGTCCGCCTTTTTGCCGTCGTGCGCGATCAGCGCAATGGTTTTCTCTGGCATAGCACCTCCTGTGAATTTCAGAGTGTACCACGAAGTAGAATACCGTCAAGCCAGGTCAGCCGTCAGCCGTTGGCAGTTAGCAGTCAGCAGTTAGCGATTGATCTTTGTCATTTGTCATTGGTCATTGGATTGGCCACTTGTCATTTCAGTGAATTTCACTATACTCTTGCCAGGACAAGATGAGACAGTATCTTTTCAATAAATGGGGGTGAGGTGGAGGAACGCCAGCATCTTGCTGGCATCTAGCGACCAAGATGGTCGCGTTCCCCCAAGATATTGAGAAGATACATGAGACAGATGAGTATGCCCGAAGACCTGCTGATTCATACCGTCGGCCACAGCGATCACACTACAGCGTCGTTCGTTGACCTGCTGCGCCGCCACGGGATCATCCTCGTCGTGGACGTGCGCAGCCAGCCCTATAGCCGCTGGACGTCGCAGTTCAACCGCGAGACGCTGGCCCGCGACCTCGACGATGCTGGCATAGCCTACCACTTTATGGGCGATGCGCTTGGCGGCCGTCCGTCCGACCCGGCCATGTACGACCCCGGACAGGAGCACCCCAACTACCGGCGTGTGGAGCAGTCGCCTGCTTACCAGGCCGGCATTGACCGGCTGCTTGACCTGGCCCGCGCCCAACGGGTGGCTGTGATGTGCAGCGAGGGTGACCATAACCAGTGCCACCGTCATCTGCTCATCACCCAGACGTTGCTTGCGCGCGGCGTTCGTGTGCTTCACATCCGCCCTGATGGCAGGATGGTCGAGGGGGAGCCAGTGGCCCAACAACTTTCGCTTTTCTAAGAGTAGATGAGGAATGGGTAAATGAGTAGATGAGGCCCTCGTTTACTCGTTTACTCATTTACTTGCCTACTGTCCTTATGAGGAGATACCTGTGACTATCCTCTACACCATCGGCTACCAGCGCAAACCGTTGGCGACGTTCATTAGTCAACTGCGTGATGCTGGCGTGGAGGCGGTGATTGACGTGCGCCTGCGCAATACCTCCCACCTGGCCGGCTACACCAAGCGCGACACATTGGCCTTCCTGCTACAGGAGGGATTCGACATTGCCTACGAGCACCACCCCGAACTGGCTCCCACTCCTGAGATCCTCGACGCCTACCGCGAGGATCAGGACTGGGTAGCCTACGAGGCCTGTTTCGTCCCGCTGCTGGCGGAACGGGTTGCTGAGGATGTGGGCCGCGAGATACAGGCTCGCTACCGGGTTCTGTGCCTTCTCTGTGCCGAACCGACAGCCGACCACTGCCACCGTCGCCTCGTCGCCGAGTACTGGGCTGCGCACTTGCCCGGACTGACCATCATTCATCTGTAGGCAGTTGTAGATTGGGAAACTGGTAGGGAGAACACCATGCCACCACAAGAGGTTCTGATCCTGGCGATGACCAAAATGCTCAGCGGCATCTGCACCGCCGGGTTCACCCGCGAGCCCGATCCTGTCACTGGCCTATGCTGGGTGCGCCCGGTGCGTGAATTCGACACTCTCCTGCCGGGCGATATGACCGACGCCGGCGGCCGCCTGGTGCAGTGCGGTGACGTGGTCGAACTGAATCTGATTGCGCCACGTCCCGACCCGCCCCACGTCGAGGACTGGCTCACCGATTTCATCCGCCACCGGCCACGGCTGTTGCGCCGTCTGGAGGGGGAGAAGCGCGCCCGTTTTTTCGCCAAGTATCTCGACCGCGCCCCGGAGGACGTGCTCGTCCATCACACTCGCTCACTCTGCCTGGTGCAGCCGGAGTATGTGTGGGTGCACTTCTCGCTGGACGGTTACTCTGGCAAGTACGAGGCGCGTATGGGCTTTGTGCTGGCGGACGACGTCAACCATCCCCGGGCCACGAGCAAGCGCGGCGTCTCTGTGACCGATCTCAAGTGGCATGCGCTGGGCCGGGTCTGGCTGGGTGAGAAAGGCGGTCACCTGATGCTGGATCACGATATGCTCTGTGAGCGGCTGGGGGCCGAAGCGCTCTATCTGGCCGTCGGGCTGAGCCGCAACTGGCAGGGGGAGTATTGGCCCCTCGTCGTCGGCGTGCACGTCGTGCCCGACTACGAGTCAATGAACAATGAGGCAATGAGACAATGAACAATGAGACAATGAACAATGAGACAATGAACAATGAGGCAATGAGCAATGAGACAATGAACAAACCTTCGTCCGTGTTGGGTGAACTTGGCCTGATGCCTGTGCAGGCCCGCGAACTTTCAAGTAGCGACCGCAGCCGCTTGCTCAACTTCCTCCTGCGCTGGGAGTGTGTCGAGGAAGCTCATGCTTGCCTGGATTCCCTCATTCCGATCAATCCCGCCCTCGTCTCGCTGCTTGATCTGCGCGTGCGGGCTTTCCTGGCCCAGGACCGACCCGACGATGCGTTGGAGGTGATGCAGGAGCGTCTGGAGCGCAAGACCTCCCTCACCGCCCGCTCACTCCTGGCCCGCGTCCACCTGGCCCAGGGCGACGTGGAGACCGCCTACCAGATCGCCCACGCCCTCGCCGAGGAACACGTGGATAGTCTGATGGCCTGGGGACTGCTGGGTGAGGTTGAACTGGCGCGAGGGGATACGGAGGCCGCGCTGGCCGCCTACCGCCGCATGAGCGAGTTGCGCCCCTATGGCCGCGCCTACCTGTTGGGCATGGTTGCCTTCTACCAGGCCAGTGATGACTTGGTGACCGCCAGCGGCTATGCTGTGCGGTTGCTGCGCACCGCCGGCGCGGAGATGCCGCTGCCCGTCACCTACCTGCGCCGGTTACGCGACTACTTCCAGGCCAGTGAGGAGGAGACCCGCGTCGCCGACCTGGAGGCCGCACTGGAGCGCCGCTACGCCGACGAGTTGGCCGAATTGCGGGCAGTCCTCTCCCCTGCCTCTCGGGCGCGTCCTGCCCCTGCCCCCGCGCCGCGTCCTGGTCCGTTGGAGGGGCGGGAACCCCCGCCCGCCGCACCCCGGCCTACCGTGGCCCAGGGGCCCGGATGCGAGGGCGACGCGGGGCGCGGGACGGCGGGCGC
>JAUWOI010000228.1 GCA_030612185.1 Anaerolineae bacterium | reverse complement strand
GCCCTCCTGGCCTGGCTGGCGGCTCGCGTTCCCGCCCTGGCTTTCTTGAGCGGGATACCACGCTGGGCGCTGGAATCGGTCTACGCTGTAGTCGCTCTTGGCCTGGCCTATCCGATCTTCCATTTTCTGCTGAAGATAGCGTGGGTCAACCGGTTTTTCACTCTTGCCACGCTGACCCACTACTACCGCCGTTACCACGAGCCTGAGACCAGACTCGAGGACCTGGAGTGATACCTGGACGCTCGTCTGGACGAGAGTTCTCTCCATATCCGCCCTCCGATTTGCTGCTTGCAGTCGCTTGGAAGCCTGTTATAATCCGTGTGTTCCCAGAGAACTGTTTCGTGATCCACGGTAGAAGAGGAGAGAACGATGTCCAAGGAGATGTCCGAGGAGAAACCACCAGCAGCGCAGCGCTGGGGGCTGCCCCGCCTGTTGTGGGGTCTGATTGTGCGACCCCGCGTCACGCTGGAGTACCTGCGCGACCGCGAGGGACGAACCTGGTGGATTCTAGTTCTGCTAGGCGTGCTCTTGACAGCCCTGCCCATTGTGGTCGCTGCTCCCGCTACCACCCGCCAGGCCGTGCTCGTCGCCCAGGAGCAGTGGGGAGAGCAGCGAGGGGTAGAGATGCCCGCCGAGGAACAGGCTCAGATAGAATCTATCGCTGCCTCTCCCCTGCTGATCGTCGTCTTCCCCGCCGTTGGCAGCGTGGTGGGGCGGGTGGTAGGCTGGCTGGCGTGGGCCGGGGCGCTCTACCTGGCGGGTATGGCGCTGGGTGGCCGTAGCACCTTCGGCCAGATGTTCCGTACGGTAGTGTGGACCTGGCTGCCCTACGTCCTGCGCGGCCTGCTCCAGACGGTCTACATCCTGGTCAGCGGCCAACTGATCGCCAACCCTGGGCTTTCCGGCTTTATACAGAGCAACTACCCTGCCGGCGAAGCAATCCTTGTCCCGCCCAGCCTGGGCCAGACAGTTCTCCAGGCTCTGCTGGGGCAGGTGGACCTCTTTCTGTTCTGGAACCTGATCCTGCTGGTGATCGGCGTGATGGTGGTCGCCCGCCTGCCCCGGCGCAAGGCGGCGCTGGTCACGCTGGGTGTGTGGCTCCTGTTGACGGCCCTGAGTTTGATCCCCGCGATCGCCGGCGGTCTCTTTGCCCAGCAGGTCGGCGGCTTCTGAGGTCATTGCGAGGAACGAAGTGACGAAGCACCGCCACGCCTGCCACGAGTACTCGCAGTGGAGTACTCGCGGTGGCAATCCCCAACTTGCTGGCGGGAGATTGCTTCGCTACGCTCGCAATGACAGGCTGAGTAATATCAAAAAATGCTTATACGTATCCAGAATCTACAGCGGGATTTCCAGATGGGTCAAGAGACCGTGCACGCGCTGAACAGGGTGAGCCTGACGGCGAAGGCGGGGGAGTACCTGAGCGTGATGGGCCCCTCTGGGTCGGGCAAGTCCACCCTGCTGTACCTGCTGGGCGGGCTGGACCGTCCCACCGCTGGCCACATCTGGGTGCACGATCAGGACCTCACCGCGCTGGACGAAAACGGGCTGGCCGCGTACCGTCGCCGGGAGGTGGGTTTTGTGTTCCAATCCTTCCATCTCGTCTCCACGATGACGGCATTGGAAAATGTGGCATTTCCTATGTTCTTCGCCCGCACCCCCCCAGCCCAACGCCGGGAGCGGGCACGCTACTTGCTGGAACTGGTGGGGTTGGCTGACCGGATGGCCCATAAGCCTACGGAACTATCCGGCGGGCAACAGCAACGAGTAGCCATAGCCCGCGCACTGGTGAATGACCCGACCATCATCCTGGCCGACGAACCGACGGGCAACCTGGATAGCCACACAGGGGCAGAGGTACTGGCGATTCTGGCGCGGCTCAACCAGGAACAGGGGCGCACTGTCGTCGTCGTCTCCCACGACCCGGCGGTAGCCGAGTTCACCAGCCGGTGCATCCATCTACTGGACGGGCGGATCACGGATCCAATGAACAATGAGCAATGACCAATGACCAAGTGTGGCTGAACGTAGGGGGGAATTATGCGTAAGAGTGTTCTTCTGGCCGTCGTCCTGGTTACCGGAGTGATCGCGGTGGTTTCGCTGGCAAACAGCGCTGCTGCGAGCCCGCTGCCTCAACTGGCGCTGACCGGCGTCGAGCCAGACACGCTGGCCAGCCAGACCGGCGGCACGTTGAGCATCTACGGCAGCGGCTTTACTACCGCCACCATTGCCCGCCTGGCCGGCTTCGGCCTGCTGGAGACGACCTACGTCAACAGCACTGCGCTGATGGCGGTGGTGCCGCCCGGCATCCCCGCCGGTACCTACGATCTGCAGGTGAGCGAGGAGGGCGACTCAACGACCCTGACCGAGGCGCTGACCATCGTCGCCGCCACACCCACGCCCGCTCCCACGCCCATCCCCGCCCCGAAGCCCTCGCCGGTACCCGGGCGTCCCTATCTCACCATCCGCAACTACTCCGTCGAGCCCAGCCGCGTCGGAGTGGGGCGTGAGTTCCTCATCACCATCGAGGTCTACAACACCGGCAGCCGGGCTGGCGAGAACACGATGGTCACTTTCCCCGGTGGTACCTTCCTGCCGGTGGGCGAGACAGGTCACCTGTTGTGGCAACTGCACATCAACCACACCGCCGTCGTCACTCAGCGGCTGCGCGTCCCCAGCGGTCTGGCCTCCGGCAGTTACAACCTGCAGGTCAACCTCAGTGCCAACGATTATGAGGGGAACCACTACGAGTACCCGGAGACCGTCGCCATCGAAGTCGTCGGCGTCGGACACGGGCAACCGCAGTTGGTCATTGAGGCTGCGCAGACCGAGCCTCCCGTCCTGGGACCTGGCGATAGTTTCAGCCTGACATTACGCCTGGCCAACCGGGGCAGCCGCACGGCGACCCAGGTGATGGTGGGCATGGCCTCTGCCGACCTGGCCGTACCGGCAGGCGGGAGCAACGTGATAGCCGTAGATCGTATCGCAATTGACGGGGTGGTGACAGCGACACTGCCGCTGGTGCTGGGCGAGGTGACCCAGGCCGGTCGCCTCAGCCTCGACGTCGTGCTGGACTGCTCCGACTACAGTGGCGGCTCCTATTCCACCCGTCAGAGCGTCGGCTTGGAGGTCAGCCCCGCGCTGGCGGATCGCCCGCCGTTGATCGTCGCCAACTACCACATCACGCCCGACCCCCTGGCCCCTGGCGACACCTTCACGCTGACGCTGGAGGTGAGCAACGTCGGCGGCGGGGAGGCACAGCGATTGATCTTGACCCTGGGTGGCGAGGGAGGGAGCGGAATGGCCCCCTTTGCTCCCCTGCACTCCAGCAATGTCAAGTTCGTGCCACACCTGGTGGCCGGGGATACGGTCGAGGTGACGCAGCAGTTGGTCGTGGATGGCGGGGCGGGCGCTGGGGCCTATAGCCTGCCGGTGGCGCTGGCCTTCGACGACGCCCGTGGCACCCGCCACAGCGACAGCCAACTGATCAGTCTGCTGGTGCGTCGGCGTCCCCATCTCCAGATCGGCTTCTACCGTCCTGTGGAGATGGTCCTCGTGGATGTCCCCTTCGAACTTCCGGTCGAGGTGACCAACATCGGGCGCACGCTGGTCAACGTCAGCACACTGGAGGTCTCCAGCATGCAGTTGGAGATCAGCGCAGGTTCTCTATACCTGGGGCCGCTGGACGGGGGCACATCGGGCTCGCTGGAAGCGATGGCCGTGGCGCAGGAGGGCGGGACAGCCGAGGTATTGGTCACCGTCCACTATCTGGACGACTTCGAGCAGCCGCAGGTGGTGACGCAGACACTGGCGGTGCAGGTGGAGGAGCCGCCGGAGGCTCCGCCGGGGATCGGGGAGGAATCTCAGGAGCAGGAAGAGGGTTTCTGGGATAAAGTGCTCCGCTTCCTGAGGGGGATGCTGGGGCTGGGGAGCTAAACAGTTGGTATACAACATTGAGTTTTAGAGACTTACTGCATCTGGTAATCAGTAACCTGCGGCGGATGAAGGCCCGGGTGGCGATGACGGCTATCGGCGTGGTCATCGGCACGGCGGCGGTCGTCGTCCTGATCTCATTGGCAGCCGGCCTCCAGCGCAGCGTGACCCAGGATTTGGGTTCCATCGGCGAACTGACGCAGATCAACGTCTATTCCCCAGGGAGGAGACTAGACCGCGCTGGCGAGGAAGCGGTGCTGAACGACAATGCGCTGGCCAAGTTCCGCAAACTCCCCGGCGTGGTGGCTGTCACGCCCCTGGAGCCGCTGATGGGAGGCGGAATGCTCCGGCTGAACCGGCTGGTGGGAAATGCGCAGATCACAGGCATTGACCCGACACAGGTAGGGCGGCTGGATTTCGTTTTGGCGAGCGGGACGGACCGGCTGGGACGCTGGCAGGCGCTGGCGGGTGGGCAGGTGGCGGAGGGATTCTACAATCCCCAGTCACAGCGCCCGGCGGAGGAGACCTTCGACCTGCAGGGGCAGACGCTGCAACTGGTCCTCAGCCGCATGGGAGACGACGGCCGCCCGGTGGAACGAGTCGTGCGCCTGCGGGTTACGGGCGTATTGGAGGAATCGGGCGGGCAGGACGACCGCAGGCTCTACCTGGCACTGGACGATGTAGTGGAGTTGAATGGCTGGTTCGCCGGCAAGCGCCTCAACCCGGGCCGCGATGGGTATAACCAGGGGGCGCTGGTAAAGGTTGCTACCTCCGAGCACGTAGCGGCCGTGGAGCGGGAGATCGTAAGTCAGGGGTTCTACGCCTACTCAGCGCGTAGTATGATGCAGGAGATTAACACCGTCTTCCTGGTCATCCAGGGCGTCTTCGGCGGCATCGGAGCCATCGCGCTGATCGTGGCCGCCTTCGGCATCGCCAACACGATGACGATGGCGATCTACGAGCGCACGCGGGAGATCGGGCTGATGAAGGCGGTAGGGGCGACTAACCGGGACGTGATGTCCATCTTCCTGGCCGAGGCGGGCAGCATCGGGCTGCTAGGCGGGATCGGAGGAGTTCTGCTGGGAGTGGGCCTGGGAGCATTGATTGACGTGATCGCCGGCACCTACCTGGCGGCGCAGGCAGTTCAGAGCGGGGCCTCCGCTGCGGACCTGAACATCTCCTTGATTCACACCCCTCTCTGGCTGCCCATCTTCGCGGTGGTGTTTTCCGCGCTGGTGGGCGTGGCCTCCGGGCTGTACCCGGCGATGCGGGCGGCGGCCCTCAGCCCGGTCGCTGCGCTGAAGTACGAGTGACCACTGCCCCGAAGTAGTGCCCTGGTCAACGACCCCAATCCCCTCTTCCGTTCCGCACAGCCTCAAGTATCCCTCTTCTTGGGATAATCGAAATGGACCTCCGTTGGCTCGGCTTCACCTAGAGACACCCACATATCAGTGTCATACCTCAACTCGACGACCCCGCACGTCGGTACGTTATCAATGTGGTACGGCGAAAGATAGTTGGCGAGTCCTGTTAGACCAGGGTTATGCCCAAACAGCACCACGTGATGCAGATAATCCTCCAGGCTCTGAATAACTTTGAGTAGTTCGAACACCTCCGCATGATATAGTCTTTCGTCCACGACGATCTCTTCCCACGGGTACTCTATCTCCTCAGCAATCGCCTCGGCTGTCGTTTTTGCCCGTGTTGCTGGGCTGGAGATCATCCGGTCTACCTCGACCCCTCGTTCGGCCAAACGCTCCCCCATCATAGGGGCATCTCGCTTACCACGCTTGTTCAGCGGCCTGAGACGATCTGGAAGAGTTCGATCCTTCCAACTAGATTTGGCGTGTCTGACCAATGTCAGAACCTTCATCAAACATCCCTCCCATTAGCACCTGTGAGATTCCTATTGCCTGACCGGCGGCCAATTTCCTGTGCAGCGCCAGCAAACGCTCCACCAGCGCGACCATTTTGTCGTGGCGGGCGGCGTCCGCCGGGTCGTCGAAGTTGATGGTGCGGATGGCGAGCGCATGGCCGCCGCTGGCCTACATCTGGATGATATGCTTCGGTCTGTTTATCGTTGCTCAGGGCAAAACCGGGCTCATTGACCGCACTGACCGAGTTGACAAGAGATTGTTTCGTCTTGTCTCGACTGGCTCAAGCACGTGTTGAAACGTGGGTTGACTTTTGACGTGTACTTTTTCTTCCAGCCCGCGCAACTCGGTGGAAATGTACGGTAGAGAAACTGGTTGGCAATCGCGCTACATCCCTGTGGGGATATCCAGAAAGGTGGTCTCCAGCCCGAACTTCTCCTCCAGGTGACGGGCCAGCGCCTTCACGCCCAGCGTCTCGGTCGCGTAGTGGCCGCCGTAGACAACGTTGAGGCCATACTCGGCAGCATCGTGAAAGCAATTGTGACTGGTCTCGCCAGTGATGAATGTATCGAAGCCAGCACCGGCGACCTGATCCATCAAGAAGGCCGCCCCACCGGAGACACACCCCACCTGCGACGCCTTCTCCGGCCCGTGGGCCAGGATGCGCACGGGAGACTCGCCGGTGGCCTGCGCCAGCCGCTCGATCAGTGCTTCCAACGGGATGGGCGGGTCGAGCACACCGCCGATACCAATCTCGCTGCCGTGGTACTTGCCGAAGGCGCGGGTGTCCTGCAATCCCAGCAGGCGCACCAGTTCGGCGTTGTTGCCCACCTGCGGGTGGAAATCCAGGGGCAGATGGACGGCGTAGAGGCCACAGCCGCCCTCGACGAGCGGTTTCACCCGCCGGAACAGAGGGCCGACCAGCCGAAGGGGCTTGTCCCAGAAGAGGCCGTGGTGCACGATGAGAAGTTGGGCTCCGGCGGCGACCGCCTGCTCGAAGGTGGCCTGGCAGCCATCCACGGCGAAGGCAATCTTCGCCACCTCCTCCGGCCCCTCGACCTGAAGACCGTTCTGGGAGGCATCTTCGATCTCCTTGACGCGCAGGTAGTCGTCGAGGTAGGTGGTGAGTTCGTCACGCTTCATCTAAGACTCCTTGGGTTTCGGAGACCCTAAGGGTTTCAGAAAACCCTTAGGGTCTTTAGGGGTTATCCTGTCAACCGCTCGATGAGAAGCAGGATGAGCCACAGCAGACCCAG
>JAUWOI010000067.1 GCA_030612185.1 Anaerolineae bacterium | reverse complement strand
CAGTCCGCTGGCCAGGGCCGCGGGGTAAAAGGTCACCGGCCCCAGGTCGATCCCCCGGGCCGCGGTCTCGATCTGCGAGGTGGCAACCACGCCGGAGGTGCTGAACATGAACAGAAACAGGCCCAGGAAGGTCAACCCCAGGCCCAGCAGCATGGGCAGGATGGGCCGCAGGTCGATTTTGGCCGAGATCCAGATGGGGACCGTGCTCAGGAAAACCAGGAACAGGTACAGCGGATCAAGGAAGATCAGGTCGACGGCCACGAACACCATCAGGTAGACCAGCTTGACCCGGGGGTCAAGCTGGTGAAACCAGGTGTTTCCCCGCGTATTTGCCAGAAAGTAAAGGGTCTTCGCCTGAGACTTGGCCATAGCACTTCCCCCCCCCTTGTGCGTGCCTGTGGATAGCCAGATTGCAGCCCGCGTCCCCAGCAGGTCCTGGGAACGTCGTCATCTCGTCGTGCGCACTTCTCCCCCTCCCGAATCAGCCGACGGCCCGATCGACATCCGCTGTGGTCGCCTAACTGCCCTCGGGGGCAGTCGCTGCCTTGAAGTGGGCCTGCAGGCGCACCCAGGCGACCTCGACCGCCTCGACGGCCGCCTTGCGCGCCCGCGCTCCGTCCCGGGCTTCCAGCGCCTCGATGATCATGGTGTGGTGCAACCGGTCCGCCTTGCCCCACTGCCGGCGGATTTCCGCGCCCGGCTGGGTGCTCAAGGTGCACCCGTAATACATCATCGGGTCGATCCAGTCCCAGATCTGCCTCAAGACCCGCTTCAGGAAGCGGCGGCTGCTGGCGCCGATCACGATCTCGTGGAACTCGCGGTTGGCTCTGCGGGCCCGGTCCACGCTCTGGGGATCGTCGCCCACGATGGTCTGCGGCAGAATCTTCCGCATACTGGCCAGCTCTTTTGGGGTGATGCGCTCCGTCGCCAGCTCCGCCGCCAGCCCCTCTAACAGGGCGCGCATATCATAGATGTCCCTCAGGTCCTCAAGCGAGAGGGCGATGGCCCGCACGCCCTTGTAGGGGACGTGCACGGCCATTCCCTCGCCCACCAGCCGGTTCAGCGCGTCGCGAACAGTGATGTGACTCACGCCCAACTCCTGGGCCAGTGGCTCTTGCCGCAGCCACTCACCCGGTGCCAGATTGCCGTCGAGGAGCGCCCGGCGCAACGTGTCGTACACCGAGTCGCCCAGCGACTGTGGCTTTTGGGCCATGCGGATCGGTTCTCGTTCTTCCACAGCCTGCCCTTCTAGTCCAACAACTCAAATCCAATATAATATATGATAACGAATATAGTATAGCATGTCTTCAGCGGTTTGTCAAGTCGGGTCCGACCGACCGACCGACGGGGGGGGGCAGGGCAATCGCATCTTAACCACCGGTAAGAACCTTGAGCAGATACGCTTCGCTCCAGCCAGCTTTCAGGCGCTTCGTCTTGATGCCACACTTGGTTGACTTCTCCTGTCGAAGCAGGTTGAGGGTAATGTGGCGCAGGATGGCAAAGTTCTGTGCACCATTGCCTTTGCGAGCCCGGCTGTCGTCTTCTCGGAAGGCAACGTCTAGAACCCAATGAACGCTGTTTTCGATGCTCCAGTGGACACGTACTGCTTCGCCGAAATCTCGTGCATCCCCAGACAGACTGGAGAT
The DNA here is from genome assembly GCA_030612185.1 of Anaerolineae bacterium. Next base: position 11,424 of record JAUWOI010000067.1, on the reverse strand, counting down.
GTAGTAGCGCGTTTCGTGCGTCGTTTCCTCACCGATCCGCCGCTCAGATTCGACCATTCCAATGCTCTGAAACCCTGCCCACGCGCCGTCTGGGTTCAGGTATGCGACAAACTCTGGCTCGGAGATCGTCCAGTGGCTCCGGATCTCAATCCGGCCGTGACCTTTCTCAGTCGTTTCGTGGAAGTCGTGGGCCATATCTTGAAAGTTGTTCTCCTGAACATAGGCGAACAGGTCTTGCACATCACGATGCAGAGTCCCTTGATTACCCTTGAGCGCCAGCACATAATCGGCTCCCTCATCAATGATTGTCTGAGCAATTTCAGTCTGGCATCTCATCGCGTCAATGGTGACGATGCATCCCTTCAGCATCAACAGACGCAGCAATTCAGGGATAGCTGTGATCTCGTTCGACTTTTCGTCCACTTTCAGTTGGCCCAGTACCAACCGATTAGCCGAGGCCCAGGCGCTGACCAAGTGAATGGCTGCCTTTCCCAGAGTACCATCGTGCGAACGACGCAGTCTCTTGCCATCAAGCGCCACGATTTCGCCATCTGTGATTTGACTGATCCCCTGGACCCAACTGACGAAGCCGCAGCGGAACTGGTCAGGATCGAGGAGAGCAAACACCCGTCCAAAAGTGTCGTGGGAAGGTATGCCGTTGGGCAATTCCAGAAAAGTGCGAAACCAGTCATCTTGGCATTGCCGAGAATTCCTCAACGTCGACCCACGTGTCAGCACCGCAGATCACGGCGCAGATGGCTATGATTATGATGTCAAGGAGCTGATGCAGTTTCGTGCGATCAATCCTGGGGTCTTCCAGGTCGGCAAAGTAGTCGCTGATAGCGACAGATGGCGTTCCCATTGGTATCCTCCGAAGCGTTGATGATATGGTGACGCAATTATCGCCCCATTCCGCCCCGGAGGTAAATTAGATGCGATTGCCCTGGCAGTCACCTCCTTCCCCCTTGACAGCCAGGCCGAACTGGCTGCCGCCTACCGCCACCTGGCGACTAGCCGCTCTGTCTTTGCTCTAACCGCCCTCTACGAGCCTTTCGGCCTGGCTCCGCTGGAGGCGATGAGTTGCGGCCTGCCGGCCGTTGTCACCCGGAACGGTGGTCCCAGCGAGAGTATGCAAGAGAACGGGGAGGAATTCGGTGTGTTGGTGGATCCCGCCGACCCGGCCGACGTCGCGCGCGGGCTGGCGCGGGTGCTCAACCCCAAGGAGGCGTGGCATTGCTACCGAGAGGCAGGGATGAACCGTGTGGTCTCTCACTACACCTGGGAACGCACCGCCGAGGGTTACCTGGCGGTGATCAAGGCAATGGTGGAGCAGAAGCCCCCGCCGGGTACATTGCCCATTTCCGCTTATTTCACCCACCCCACCCCAGAAACCGACATCCCCTTGCCCGGCCTGGGCGACCTCTAACCGTGCCAGGCGCAAACTAGATGCAAGGGCTGGATAGTTGCATTTTACGTTTCACGCTCTATTTCTGCCGCGCGCCGCGCCGCCGGGACGTAGAAGCGCTCGGTATATTCCTTGACCATACGGCGGGTGCAGAAAACCGGCACCGCTGTGCGAATCGCCTCCTTCATCACCTGCACCCAGCCTCGGGGCACGTCTCCGGCGTCGCGCTTGTAGAACAGCGGCGCGACCTCGTTCTCAAGCAAACGATACAGCGCCTCCGCATCGGCCGCGTCTTGTGCCCACGGGTCGTCGTGTTGCTGCCCAGAGTCAATCGCCCAGCCGTTGGCCCCATTGTATCCCTCGGCCCACCAACCGTCGAGCACGCTCAGGTTGGGGATGCCGTTGGCGGCCGCCTTCTGACCGCTGGTGCCGCTGGCCTCGTAGAGACAGCGCGGGGTGTTCAGCCACACATCCACTCCCTGCACCAGGTAACGCGCTACCTGTAGATCATAGTCCTCGACGAAGGCGATACGTCCTCCCATCGCCGGGTCTTTGGCAGCGTTGTAGACGTGCTGAATTAGCCGTTTGCCCCCATCGTCGGCCGGGTGGGCTTTGCCAGCGAAGATGAACTGCATAGGCCGGGACCGGTCATGTAGCAGCCGCTTCAGCCGCTCCGGATCGTGGAATATAATGGTGGCTCGTTTGTAGGTGGCAAATCGCCGCGCAAATCCGATGATGAGCGCATCAGGATCGAGGAACGTCCCGGCGCACAGCACCTGCTCCGCGTCCAGTCTTCTTGCGATACGCCGACGCCGCACCCGTTCGCGGATCAGGCTCGTCAGTTTGCGCTTGAGATGCAGGTGGGCGGCCCACAACTCATCGTCGGGCACGTCTAGGATGCGCTCCCACAACACAGGGTCGTCGTGCCGATCAATCCAGTCAGGTCCCAGATACTTGCGATAGATCTTATTCATCGCCTCGCCGATCCAGGCCGGCACGTGGATGCCGTTGGTGACGTGCGAAATGGGCACCTGTTCCACTGGTTCGTCGGGCCAGATTGATTGAAACATACGGCGCGCCACCTCGCCATGCAACTTGCTTACACCGTTACACTGCCCACACAAACGCAGCGCCAGCGCGGTCATATTAAAACCAGGTCGCTCCCCTGCGTGACTGCCCAGTTCCAGGAACTGCTCCCGGCTCAGCCCCAGGCAGGGCCAATAGGCATGGAAGTATTTCTCAATCAGGTGGAAGGGGAAGACGTCGTGACCTGCCGGCACCGGCGTGTGGGTAGTAAAGACAGTCGTCGCCTGCACGACCTGGCGAGCCTCTTCGAACGATCGCCCGGCCTCGACCAATTCACGCGCGCGCTCCAGCACCAGGAAAGCGGAATGGCCCTCGTTGAGGTGAAAGACGAGTGGGTCAACCGCCAGTGCCCGCAGCACCCGTATGCCGCCGATACCCTGTACGATCTCCTGTTGGATGCGCATCTCCTGATCACCACCGTACAGCCGGGCAGTCAGTTCTCGATCCCAGGGAGTGTTCAGGTCATTGTCGGCGTCCATCAGGTAGAGGCGCGTGCGTCCAGCCTGGACATGCCAGATTTGCAGTTGTACGGTGCGGTCGCCCACCTCAACCGGGACGAACAGACATTCTCCATCGTCGCACAGGGCCTCGCGGATCGCGACCTCCTCCGGTTTGAAGCGCGGGTAGATCGCCTCCTGCCATCCATCGCCGGTGATGCGCTGGCGGAAGTAGCCCATCTCATAGAGGAAACCCACAGCGACGAAGGGTAGACCAATGTCGCTGGCCTCCTTACAATGGTCGCCCGATAATACCCCAAGACCACCGGAATAGATGGGGAGTGACTGATGCAGCCCGAACTCGGCCGAGAAGTAGGCGACGGGCCGGGCCGTCAGGTTGGGATGCTGGGCTGGAAACCAGAGATGTCCGTTGCCCATGTCGTCGTCGAGGGCCATCAACACGGCGTCGTACTGGCGGAGGAAGAGCGGGTCGGCGGCCAGTTCCTCAAGCCGCTCCGGCGACACCTCCAGCAACATCTTCACCGGGTTGTGGCCAGTGCTGCGCCACAACGGATAGTCGAGCATCTTGAACAGATTACGAGCCTGGCGGTGCCAACTCCACCAGAAATTGTACGCCAGTTCCTCCAGACGCGTTATGCGCAGGGGAATCTTGGTCGACAGTAATGAAGTTTCAGTCTGCACAGATTTTCCTCCCGAGGTAGAATAGAACAATCTCGATGGGCGCGGTGACCGCGCCCTCAAGGGACCTTGAGCAAGATGATGATCAGCACGATGATGGCGACGATGACGAACTCCACCAGGATTGGCCCACTCAGGTGCTCTAGCAGGTGCTGGTGAGCCGCATTGACAGTGATGTAGAAGATAAGCAACAGAAACAGCCCGCCGACCCAGGCGCTGACCTGCCAGTAATTCAGTGCCCAGGTACTCTCGCCAACGATGAGGCCGACGATGCCGGCGAAAAGAACCACGCGCCGCAGCGGCACGTCCGCCACGCTTAGCAAGTCAAGTGCCAGCAGCGTGGCCGTAAGCAGTGTCAAGGTGGCGGTCACCAGACTGCGAGTGCGGGTATGATAGATGATGGCAAATAGGGTGAATACCAGCAGGTAGGCCAGCACGTTGAGGGCCAGCCGGGCCGTAGGATAGCCAGGAGCATCAGGGGAAACAGCGGTGTACTCGGTGGAGATGACCAGACTGATGGCAATGCCGACCAGGGTCAGGCCTCCGATCCACATGGGCCACGTAGAAATGCGTGCCACCAGGTAAGCGGAGAGTCCGATGAGCACACCGGGCAGAATCCAGGAGACATAGATAGGTCGCCCAGAGTGCTCCACCAGATGCGGGTGATCGTGCAGGATGAGACTGGTGCCGGTACAGACCAGCCCCACCATCAGCGTGATCAGCAGCCAGGTTTCCGTGACGTGGATCTCCAGAGGCGACCCTAGCAGCTGCAGGTTCCACACGCGCTCGGGCAGTTCAATGAAGCGAAAGATCACGCTACCCAGCAGAAGTACAGCTATCAGCACGCTCAGACGATTGCGATCAAGAGGCTTGACGGTTTCTTGCATGGGAAGACATTGTACCGTTGGGGGCGCGATTTGTCAACCTTGTGGGGCGTGATATAATTTACCAATCTACCAGTTTCAAGGAGATACACGTAATGAAACGTCTGCTTTCCCTCCTCGCGCTGCTTGCAGTACTGTCAGTTAGCTGCAGTGTTCCATCTTCCGGCGCACGCATCGTCTACGGCCTGACGCTGGCACCGTCGGGGATTGACCCCCACGTCAACACATCCTCCGAACTGGGCATTCCTCTCACATCGGTGTACGACACGCTCGTCTACCAGGCTCCCGAGACTGGGCCTGAGACTGAGGACTTCGCCCCCGGCCTGGCGGAGCGATGGGAGATCTCCGACGACGGGCTGGTCTACACCTTCTACCTCAAACAGGGGGTGACCTTCCACGACGGCACCCCCTTCAACGCCGAGGCGGTGCGCTTCAACCTGGAGCGCATCACCAGCCCGGACCTGGCCTCGCAGAAGGCGCGCTTCATGCTAGGCCCCTACGAGCGGACGGAGGTGGTAGACGAATACACAGCCCGCATCCACCTTAGCGAGCCCTTCGCACCGCTCCTCGACTCGCTCAGCCAGGTCTATCTGGGGATAGCCTCTCCCGCCGCCGTCGAGCAGTGGAGAGACGAATACCAGTTGCACCAGGTCGGCACCGGGCCGTTCGTCTTCGCCGAGTACGTGCCGGGGGATCACCTGTTACTGCGGCGCAACCCCGACTACGCCTGGGGACCGTCCGTCTACCGGCACGAGACCGCCCAGGTGGAGGAGGTCGAGTTCCGCTTCTTCACCGATCCCCCTACCCGCTCCCCTGCGCTGGAGACCGGGGAGGCGGACGTGATGGGGGAGATCCCCCCGCAGGACGCGGCCCGGCTGGAGGCCAGTCCCAACTTTCGCATCGAAGCGGTGTCCATCCCCGGTATCTCGCTGATGTTCTTCATGAACACCACCCGCCCACCGCTGGACGACATTCGGGTGCGGCAGGCGCTCCTCTACGGGGCCGACCGCCAGGCCAACATCTCCACTGTCTTTCGGGACACATCCCCGGTGGCTTATGGGCCGCTGGCGGCAGTCACGCTTGGTTATGAACCAGCAGTGCAAGATTATCACCCCTACGACCCAGCACAGGCCGGGACATTGCTAGATGAGGCTGGCTGGGTAGATACCGACGGTGATAGCGTTCGCGACCGGGACGGGGAGCCGCTGGTTCTGGACCTCTACCTGATGGGCTGGGGCCATATGCCGGAGGTAGGACAACTGCTGGCGGCCCAATGGTCGGAACTGGGGGTTGATGTGAACAGCCAGGTAGTGTCCTTCCCGGAGGCACTGAAGATAGCAGGGGATGGCCAGCATCACCTGATCCCCTTCGCCCTCTCCGGCAGCGACCCCGACATCCTACGCAAGTTCTTCCATTCCCAGGCTGGGTTCAATTGGTCAAAGGTGGACGACGCCGAACTGGATGCCTGGCTGGAGGAAGCTGCGCGCACGTCCGACCGGGGGGAGCGGACTGTACTCTACAGCCAGGTTCAACTCCGGGTGATGGATCAGGCGCTGGTGATTCCCATCCGCGACTACGTCAACCTGAACGGGGTGAGCAACCAGGTGCAAGGAATCCGCTTCGACGCGCAGGGATGGTTCCCCTGGCTGATTGACGTGACACTGGAAAGCCAGTGACACGCAACACGTGAAACGTGATTTGCTATTCGCTATTCGCCGCGTGAGGCAGGGACCCGCCGAGATCAACGCAGTCGGCAATCAGCGTGGGGAGATTGGGGGCCTGAAAAGTGCTACCAGGGGCGGGCTTGCGGTTGCGCTTGATGTCAGGGGGCTCGTGCAAGTGGTGAGGAAAAGTGCTCGCCAGGTCGGGAATCTCAGGATGGGGTTGTGAGTCGTACCAACGAATGGGTTCCTCGCCTCGAAGAATTACATAGCGGTAGTCAAGAAGCTCACCATCCGAGAAGTCGAGATATTCGAAGACGCGAAGTTCCAACCCGTTCCGAAACCAGACATTCCCACGGACGAAGCAAGGTAGTCGGGCTGTTAGTATAGAGATGGAGCGTTGAGGACAGAATCTCAGGGTGCGTGCCAGGGAGGGAGTAGACAGACCGCTCATAAGCATCGCGGGGCGGGAAAGACATCAGGCCAGTTCCAGCACAGGTTCCTGTGGAGCTATCTTGATGATATAACCGTCGGCCTGCCGCCGCAACTGTTCGACGCGCTGGCGTGATAATTGTTCCAACGCCGCCTCTCGCTTGAGACTGAGCTTGTAGTGACCAGCCCACTCGGCAAAGTCTTCGGCGTGGGAACCGTCATCAAGAAGGCCCTGGGAGTAAAGCTCATAGAAATGCAAAGAACTCATCCAGTAACGGCGCTCGAACTTGTGGAGTCCTTCCTCGGCGGCCCGTAGGTCGTCCAGGATGTCGCTAAGAGCGATTGTAGCCATAACACCTTACCTCCGTGTGCCTGAGCAAATCTGCTCCTGCAAGGATTATACTCCAGGACGCGCCTGATGACAAGGGGGGCATGACAGCCGGGGCATGAAACTGTAGCACCGCCAGCGCGGGAAGAAAATGGTGAATCTTGACAAATCCGTGATTAGCACTACAATTTTATATCAGTACAACGGCAGGGAGTACAGCACGCATGGGGTTGAATTCCTTAATCGCTCAAGAAATACAATCAGACATTGAGGCTATAAACAAGAACGAGGCTCTTGATGAAGAAGCAAACTTCATGGATAGGGCAGAGGCTATAGACTTCATCGAATTTCATATTATCTACCGGATTGACTGCTTACTTCGTAGCAGTAGTCAGGCAGAAGACTTAACAGGATTAAAACAGCACGCAGAGTCGTTGAAGAGCCGGTTGAAAGCAATAGATGAGACGCTCTTTCGAAGACTCCGAGTGAATATCAGGTCCGGCAACTACACACGTGAAGACTTGAGACGCCAGTTCGATAACTACGTTGAGCATGCCGATAAAGAGAGAAGCCAGGGTGACACAGGCTACGACGCTCTTGATACGTTTGTCAATGGCCTATTGCGGATAGACGTCGCGCTTGAAGAGACAAGACAAAGAGAACCAGACATGGTATTCCTCCAGCCAACCCCAGCCAGAATCGTCCTAGAGTTAGTAGAGGAAGCCAACATCACGAAGGATGACGTTTTCTACGACTTGGGTTCTGGCTTAGGGCAAGTCCCCATACTGGTGGGGTTACTTACTGGGGCCAAGACAAAGGGCATTGAGTTCGAGGCAGCCTATTGCGATTACGCGCGGCAGTGTGCAAGAAGGCTGAATCTGTCACACGTAGAGTTCATGAATCTAGATGCGCGCAATGCAGATTACTCAGATGGAACTGTATTTTTTATGTATACACCCTTCACAGGTAAACTGTTGCAGGAGGTGTTAGAGAAACTAAAGGACGAGTCACGAAAGAGAGCAATCAGAATCTGCACGTATGGACCTTGCACTCCACATGTATCCAATCAGAGTTGGCTAAAGCGCATAGATCAAGTAGATCAAGTGGATCAAAATGCTGACCACGAGTATGAGTCAGCCATATTCAGAAGTGTCCAGGAGACGTTGTGATACTAGGAGTTCTGTCATGGTAGCAATGTATGTGGGGCGAAGGCTCGTGCAGGCAGCCTTCGTCCTTTGGCTGGCGGCGACGCTGGCCTTCGTGGCCATGCAATTAACGCCAGGCGATCCCGCCCAGGCGCTCCTGGCCGCCTCTGGGGCCACTCCCAAGGAAGTTGCCGAGCGTCGCGCCCAATTGGGGCTGGATGACCCATTCCCAGTGCAATACGCCCGCTATCTGCTGGATCTTATCCAGGGCGACCTGGGACAATCCTGGCTCCACGGCCGGCCGGTAGGCCAGATGATTTTAGAGCAACTCCCTCCAACCATTGAATTGTCGTTGGCCGCTATGGCGACAGGGGTGGGGCTAGGACTGGGGCTGGGGATTCTGGCAGCCGTGCGGCGGGGTACGTGGCTGGATACGTTCGCGACGACACTGGCGGTACTGGGCCTCTCCACGCCCACCTACTGGTCTGGCCTCCTGGCGATTCTCCTGTTTTCCCTCCAACTGGGCTGGCTGCCCGCGACCGGCGAGGGAGACCCGCGACACCTGGTGTTGCCGGCGCTGGTCTTGGGCTTCGCCCTCTCCGGCTCTATCGCCCGCCTGGTGCGCGCCCGCGTGGTGGAAGTAATGGGAGAGCAGTTCGTGCTGGCGGCACGCGCCCGGGGGCTCCCGTCGCGGCGCGTACTCTTCGTCCACGTGCTCCGCTCCGCGCTGGCTCCCGCCCTCACCGTCACCGCCCTCCAGTTTGGCTTCCTGCTGGGCGGAGCGGTGGTCACCGAATCGGTCTTCGCCCGCCGGGGACTGGGGAAGTTAGCGGTGGAGGCAATCACGTGGCGGGACATGCCGGTAGTGCGGGGCGTGGTCGTGTTCGGGGCGCTGGCCTACGTCCTGGTCAATCTGGCGGCGGATATGGCGCAGGCCTGGCTGGACCCCCGGCTGCGGGAGGAACTTACGTGATCGAGTGGACCATTCCGGCTCGACGTCCTCTCCTGCGGCAGCCAGTCACGCTGGCCGCGCTGGCCTGGCTCACACTGGCCGGGCTGGGAGCAGGCCTGGCCCCGTTTCTGGCTCCCGCCGGCCCCCTGGCAGCCGATACGACCCGCGGGCTCCTCCCGCCCGGGCTGGGCGGACTGCTAGGGACCGACCTTCTAGGCCGGGAAGTGCTGACACGGCTCCTGTGGGGCGGCCGCTGGCCCCTGGGAATGGGCCTGCTGGCTCTGGCGGTGGCCGTGGGCCTGGGCCTGCCCACAGGTATGGTGGCTGGCACCTTCAGCGGCTGGAGCGAGGCGGTGCTGATGCGTCTGGTGGACGCGCTGCTGGCCTTCCCAAGTCTCCTCCTGGCGATGGCGGTGGTGGCGCTGCTGGGGCCGGGTATGGGCTCAGTGGCGGTGGCGGTGGGGTTGGCAGCCGCGCCGGCCTACGCCCGCGTGGCCCGCAGCGCCGCCCTTGAGGTGCGCGCGCAACCCTACGTGGACGCGGCCCGCGCGCTGGGAGGCAGTGAGTGGCGTGTTCTGGTGCGCCACGTCCTGCCCAACGCCGCCCCGCCACTCGTGGCCTTCGCTGCTACCCAACTGGGATGGGTGCTGCTCAACGGGGCAGCCCTCAGCTTCCTGGGCTTGGGTGCACCGCCGGGCACCCCTGAGTGGGGGGCGATGCTGGTCGAGGGCCGGGGCTACCTGCGAGATGCCCCGTGGGTAAGCGCTTTCTCTGGGCTGGCACTGACGCTGACTGTGCTGGCGGCTAATCTGGTGGGAGATGGACTACAAGAGGCACTGCGGCCTCGGTAGGGAGACAGGTAGCCCACGGCTACACCGACGAGGGCGAGTTCCTGACACTCATCTTCATCGCGGCCTTGGATGCGAACGATGAGGGGGACACCATCACCATTACCGGAAAGCCCAATCTGGAGATCACACTCAAGGGCACGAACGGTGATCTGGCCACTGTTGCTATCGCCGCCAACGCCACCCGCCGCGTGAAAGAAGCAGGGCCGGGCCTGGTCACTATGCGCGACCTGCCCATCGTGACGATGTGGTAGAGACATCTGCTACGGCTGCAACATCCCCACTTGGGCGAAGTCATCCGGCCCCAGGAAACCCATATCAGTCTCCTGGGACGGCGGGTAGGTGCTCAGCATCCCCTCCTGGGTCGGCGTAGCGCCGTCCGGCCAGGCCAGGTCTACGATGCGGGTGTGATTTGTGTCCTCGGGCGCGCCGCCGAAGCGCCACTGCGCAGCCTGCTTCTTCACGTTCCGCACCCGCCAGACCCCCGTGGCGGGAAACCCCTCCTGGCCCAACACCACCCCCAGGTATCCCTAGTCGGCGGGATCCCCTTCGGGGAAACTATTGCGGGGTACCCGGATCGTCACTTTGCGCGCCAACGGATCCACAGCGATCTTCATCTCCGTGCCCACCGGCTTTGGCTGACCCGCCTCGTCCACCCGGTAAACCCCCGGCGTCCACCCCTCGGCCCAAACGGCGTAATCCCAGGCCTGATCCTCCGGCAGGGCGGCGTTGCGCCCAGGCAGCAGCAGCCGGCTCCCCGCCCCAGGCGGGTGATCCACGTCACCGTAGACATCCAATGCCTGCACCGCCCGCCCACTCCCGGCGCCCCAGGGGTTGTTCACCGGGCCGACGAAGGTGAAGACAAAGACCATGTTCTCCTCGTCGGTCCCTACGACGAACTCCCGAAGATCGAAGCAGCCAGGGTCGAAAACACCGTCAGTGGGATAGGTGTACGAACCAGGACCGTGGTCATCCCCCTCGGGGTCCTCTACCGTGAGTAACACGGCGACGGGTTGCAATTCCGGTACCACCACCTGGGCCGGGCCGGCCGAGGGAACCACGTCTATGTCCCGCTCCTGCTGGCTGACAACGGCGACGAAGGCAAGGCGGTCGCCGGTGCTCAACCCGCCCAGGGCATTGAAAGGCACCGCCATCTCCAGCGTGGTCCCGGAGAAGGCTATCTCCTCCAGTGACTGAAGAGCATCCCATCCACCGCCCCACCCTGCCGTAGAGAGCGTCGCCATTCCGGTACCCACAGCGATCATCACCTCGTGTCCGGCTCCGAAGCCAAGAGCGGTAGGCGGCTCCATCCCCGCACCGTAGCGAGAGAGACCATTGGACCAGACAGCGCCCGGAGCGCTCAAGTAGAGGAATACCTCCGCGTCATCGCCCAGTTCTTGCCAGGGTCGCACCCCTTCCAGCCGCAAGTAGAGGTGCTTCTGGTCATAGCCGTAGTAGATGGCCTCCACCACGTCCTCGGCCCGGGCCATCGCGCCGCCTCGCTCCTGGTAGAATCCGGCGTCCGCCCATTCCTTCTCCTCTGCCAC
>JAUWOI010000013.1 GCA_030612185.1 Anaerolineae bacterium | reverse complement strand
ATCTCACTACAATACCGCTAACCTCCGACGCTATTCTATCCGCCATTCGCGTTTTGCACAACCGAAACGATTTAACCGTACCAGCCCCGCAGCCCTCTGGGTTATCTGAGGAAAACCCTTGACTTTTCCCGCAAACTGTGGTAATATGGCGTTAGATGACATATCGTTAAACTACGCATCAAGGAAGCCCTATGACAACTTGCACAGACGTTCAGTCGAATCTACCGCTCAGGGAGGCGACTTTTTTCATCGTGTTGAGTCTCACCAAGGAGCCGAAGCACGGCTATGCAATTATGAAAGAGGTGCAAGTCCTGAGTGAGGGGCGCGTTCTGCTGAGCACCGGTACGTTGTACGGCGCTATCAAGCGACTGCTGAATCAGGGTTGGATCCGGCGGGTGAACGAATCCGGCGCCGCCCCCTCGAACCGGGAGCGCAAGGAGTACGCGCTCACCGATCTGGGGCGGCGTATTCTGAAGGCTGAAGTTGAGCGGTTGAATTCACTGGTTACCACGGCGCAGTTGCGCGCCGTCAGGGAGCAGGCGTGAGCGTCATGGTTCGGTTCATCATCCGCATTTATGGCATTCTGGTACGTCTCTATCCGTGGGAATTTCGCGCAGAGTTTGCAGCAGAGATGCGGGAAGTTTTTGCAGAAGCGGTCGAGACGGCCGATAAGCGGGGTTGGCTATCGCTGGCGGCGGTGTGCCTGCAGGAATTGCGTGACTGGCCTGGCGCGACGCTGCGCGAACATCTGCAGGAAAGGAGGAACAAACACATGAACTCCCCCACGAATGGACCTGTTACATGGGAGCCTGTTTCGAGGCCGGCGCTGCTGGTTGGGCTGGCGTTGTTTCTAATCCCCGTGATCTCCAGCATGGAACTCCTGCCGCCCGCCATCATGCACGTTGCATTCATCGCCCTGATGGCTTTCGTGTTGGTTGTATCCATCATGGGTCTCTTCAAAGGCCTGCCTCGTTGGTCTTTGCCCTCTTTCGGGGCGCTTTTATCCGCCTTCGTTCTATATGGCATCTTGGATGCACTTGAGCCGCGGATGCTCATTCTGCATAATCGCATCATCAGGGTTGGTGACGAATTTTCTCGCTATGTGTGGCAAGGGATCAGTTCGGGTATCTTCTGGGTGGGCCTGCTGTTGACTGTACTCTTGATTGTTTTCGCACTCGCTGCCTGGCGTCGCACGCGTCCGGTCTATCTGCGCGCCAGGCACGATTGGACGCTGGTTTCATTCACCCTGTATGGTGCTTCGCTATTGAGGTTGCTCATTAACTTTGATGAGTACCGCTATGAGAATTTATATATGACGGTCTCGCTGCTGTCCCTGGCTGCGGGGGCCTGGGGGTACCTGCGTTCCGCCAGTTCCAGGAAGCGCCTGCTGGCGCTGCTCGCCGGAGTTCTCCTGGCGATGTTGTCAATGGCCGTAGGTAAGTGGATCATTGTTCCCCAGCAGGACTGGCCTGTCTGGTTTGGTTGGCACCCTGTGGAAACCGAACGCTGGTTCGAGTCGTTAAGGACGCTGATTGAGGCTGGCTGGATGTTGGTCGTCATTTCGATTCCCGCCCTGCTGAATCTTTTACCTCGCCCAGCGCAGCCAGTGTCTTCAGGATAACCAGTCGCACTCTACCCCCACCCCAGCTCATCAGGAAAGACATTGCCATACTTGACACTGCTGCGCGGTTCCGCCATCATCTCCGCCACCGTGTCGCGCCAGGTCTGGTAGTGGGCCGTCTCCTTGTGCCGCGCCGGGTCCTCCGGCGTGCGGTAGACCTCGACCAGCACGAAGCGGGTCGGGTCATCCAACTGCTGGACCACGTCGAAGCGGGCGATCCCACCTGTCTTCCCTCGACTAATCCCAAAGTCGCTCGTCAGGAGATTCTGCAGTGCTACGGCTTGACAAGCGCACTGTTTTTGGTATAACTTCGCTAGAACCAACGTCCGAACGCATCGGGCACTTGCTCGCCAAAGCCTGTAGACCTGAGCATCAGCGGATGCGCGAGGTGGGTTGGCATATCATACTGGAGGATAGTGCAGTGAAGCCTCTCAAGTTTGTGTTCAAGTATGCTCAAAAGTACGTTGGTCCGTTAGCGTTGACGGTGGTGAGCATGCTCTTGCTCGTAGGCGCGCAGTTGGTCGCCCCGTGGATTATCAGGAGTATGGTCGCGACTATCACGGATCCGGCTGCGGGACCAGAGGCAATCGGTTTCATCGCTCGGCTGGCCATGCTTGCACTGGGTATCTATGCAGTGCGCGCGGGCCTACAATTCGTCAGAAGTTACATGGCCCACGTGGCAGGCTGGAGCGTTGTCGCGGATGTTCGGGTGAGTATTTATGAGCATCTGCAGCGTCTATCGCTTCGTTTCTACGAGGACAAGCAAACAGGCCAGTTGATGTCGCGTATGGTCAATGATTCCGACTTGCTTGAGCGGTTGATCGCGCACGCGATGCCGGACATGATGGTGAATGCGCTTATGCTGATCGGCGTTACCGTGGTGCTGATCGGCATGAATTGGCAACTCGCGCTATTGAGCATAATCCCGATTCCTTTGATCGCGTTGGCTATGCGGGGCTTTCCCAAGTACGTACGGCCAGCGTTTCGCAAGCGTCAGGCCGAGTTAGGTGAACTCAACGCCACGCTCAACGACAATCTCTCAGGCATCCGTGAAATCAAAACTTTCACGAGGGAGGATGTCGAGACAACGCGCGTCTCTGCCCACATCGTCAGATATCGCGATTCGCTGCTCCACGCACTGCGTCTCATGGCGACGTTCCACCCGTTTGTGGAGTTCGCCTCATCTCTGGGCACAATCGTGCTCATCTACTTTGGCGGACAACTCGCATTGAACCAGACACTGCCCATTGAGGACCTGGTGGCGTTTTTCCTTTACCTGGAGATGCTCTACCAGCCCGTGCGCGCCTTGAGTGGGGCGTGGGAAAGCGTCCAAGAGGCCCTGGCAGGTGCGGAGCGCGTGGCCGAACTCTTGAACGAACTTCCCGACGTAGTTGAACAGCCTGGTGCCATCGAGTTGACTGGCAGAGCCAGGGGCGCGATTACCTTGCGCAATGTGGGCTTTCGCTACGCTATGGGGGACACAGTGCTGGAGCACATCAATCTCAATGTCGCACCAGGTACCGTCGTCGCACTGGTGGGGCCGACGGGCGTGGGCAAGACAACGTTGGCCAACCTCATCCCGCGATTTTACGACGTGTGCGAGGGTTCGATCACGCTGGACGGACACGACATCCGCGACCTGATGCTCAAGAGCCTGCGCCAGCAGATCAGCATTGTGCTGCAGGAGGTATTCCTCTTTCATGGAACGGCGCGCGAAAACATCCTGTTTGGCCATCCGGGGGCTACCGAAGAGGAAATGATCGAGGCGGCTGAGATCGCCAACGCGCACGAATTCATCACCCAGTTGCCCGATGGCTACGCCACAATGATCGGCGAGCGTGGCGTCAAGCTGTCCGGCGGGCAGAGGCAGCGCATGGCGATTGCTCGCGCGGTGCTCAAGGATGCGCCAATCTTGATCCTGGACGAGGCGACCTCCTCGGTAGATACTGAGACCGAGTTACTGATCCAACAAGCGCTCGAACGGCTGATGGTAGGCCGGACAACCATCGTCATCGCCCATCGCCTGTCCACGATACGCGGTGCAGACCTCATCGTCGTCCTGGAAGGCAGCCAGGTCATCGAGATGGGGACGCACGAGGAGTTAATGGCCCACGAGGGGCTCTACAGGCGCTTGAACGATGCCCGGATCGAGGACGAGCCCAAGTGGAAGGCGATCCGGGAGCAGCGGCAGCGTTTGATGGCGCTTGCCTAGAAAAGGTTCCAATCGGGACTCTACCCCCACCCCATCTCATCAGGAAAGACGTTGCTATACTTGACACTGCTGCGCGGTTCGGCCATCATCTCCGCCACCGTGTCGCGCCAGGTCTGATAGTGGGCCGTCTCCTTGTGCCGCGCCGGGTCCTCCGGCGTGCGGTAGACCTCGACCAGCACGAAGCGGGTCGGGTCATCCAACTGCTGGATCACGTCGAAGCGGGCGATCCCAGCCTCCTGCACGCTGTTGCGACCGTTCTCCAGCGTCGCCTCCTTGAAGGCTTCGACAAACTCCGGTTTGACGTGCACGTGTACGTGAACGATAAACATCGTAGACACTCCTTCCTTTGTGTATGCCAGAAGATAATCGCGGCCGTTCCGTGGGCCTGTACGACAAACACTAAGGTATTTTACTCGAAGCGGCGCGGTTGCCAAGCGAGAGACTGGCTGTCATTCTGAGATATTGGTTGTCATTCTGAGATATTGGTTGTCATTCTGAGAAATTAGTTGTCATTCTGAGCGTAGCGAAGAATCTCTACCCGCCACGCCAAGAAGTCCGCCAATCCTACCAATCCGTGTTCGCTTCCGATTTGTCATTCTCCCTCCCTCATGCTACAATCCACCTGCAAAATAAATAGCCCCGGCACTCTCCCCGAGCCCAAGACTATGGCCAAGGTGGTCGCAGGCCGCCCTAGCAGAAGTATGATAGCAGAAGAGTAAGCCAGGGGGAGTGAAGCGTGACAATGTAGTATGTCGCGTGGGCACTCTTCCCACGTGAGACCAGTTACTGGAGGAGGATACACAATGCAAACCACAGGAATTGCCCAGCAGATCTACGAAACAGACGTGAAAAACCTGCCTGTTATTGAACGTCTGCTACTTGTCAAACTGGTGATGAATGACCTGATGAGCAGTCCTACAACGTGGGTGGTGGATGAAAGCGACATGTGGAGCGAGGAGGACTATGCTGATTTGACGCGGGTGTCGCTAGCGTACGCGGCCCAATCGCTGGGGGAGCAGACGCAATGAGCACTTTACAAACGGGTGACGCCGTGACGATTGACTTTCCTGGCGTGAAGGGTGTCAAACGCCGGCCGGCAGTTGTGGTCTCCAGTTCCATGTATCACCAACACCGCCCTGACGTGATTGTGGACATTGTGACCTCCCAGATTCAAAAAGCGACGACGCCCACCGATTACCTGTTGAAGGATTGGGCTGAAGCGGGGCTGCGTCGTCCATCGGCTTTCCGTACCTTTCTAGCGACGCTACCAGCCACCACCGCCACTCGCATTGGTCATTGTTCCGAGCGAGACTGGCAAGGAGTTGTAGACTGTCTCGGAAAGGCGATAGCCGGTTCAGGCAAAGCGAGTGTGTGACTGGGCGACATCATCGTGCGAAGCAATGAAATCCTGGTCGGCGACCGTCGGTGTTCCAAAGAAACCGGGTCTTTCGGAAAAAAACCGGTTTCTCAACTTATCTTACCCCCGAGTAGGGAATCTTGAGCATGAGGGCGTAATGAATCGACGAGAGTTCTTGAAAGCAACGGCCAGTCTCGGTGGACTGGCACTGACGTCGCTGCCGTTGGAAGCCTGCAGCCAGGCGAAGCCCGCTCTTCTTGAGCAGCCGACCACCACCCCCGCCGCGACTACAACCACCGAGGCCACCCCAACGACCGAATTGCCGGTTCGTCCAAGCCCCACTACGACGGCCACCCCACCAGTTACCAGGAGAAGCCCAATGGCACAAGTAGTCTTCGTGAAAACCCAGGACCGAGCAGCCGGCGTCAACAAAGCGTTGGGCCTGCTGGAAATCAACTCAATGCAGGGCCAGAACCTGTTCCTGAAACCCAACTTCAACAGCGCTGATGCCCCACCCGGCTCTACCCACAACGACACCCTGAGCGCCCTGGTGCGAACGCTCCAGGCTATGGGCGCAGGCCGAATTACCGTCGGAGATCGCAGCGGCATGGGCGACACTCGGAGCGTCATGAAGCAAAAAGGTATCTTCCGTTTGGCCGACGAGTTAGGCTTCGACGTCGTCGTGTTCGACGAACTGGACGCCAGTGGCTGGGAGATGATGCAGGTCGAGGGAAGCCACTGGCAAAATGGGTTCGCCGTGGCCCGACCGGTACTCGCAGCCGATAGTGTGATCCAGGCCTGCTGCCTAAAGACCCATCGCTACGGCGGACACTTCACCATGTCTCTCAAGAACTCCGTCGGGCTGGTTGCCAAATCGGTGCCGGGAGAGCGCTACGACTACATGAGCGAACTGCATAGTTCGCCCTATCAGCGACACATGATCGCCGAGATCAACGTCGCCTATCAGCCCGCTCTGATCGTACTGGATGGCGTCGAAGCCTTCGTGGATGGCGGGCCAGATCGGGGCAAACAGGTCGCCGCCCAGGTCATCCTGGCCGGCACAGACCGTGTGGCCATTGATGCTGTCGGTGTGGCCATACTGCGCTATTTCGGCACCACGCCAGCCGTCAGCCAGGGGGCCATCTTCCAGCAAGAACAGATCGCCCGCGCCGTGGAGTTGGGTCTGGGCGTGGATGGCCCCGAGGAGATCGAACTTATCACCGCCGACCCGGAGAGCGCGGCTTATGCCGGGGAGATTCAGCAGATACTTAACCAAGAACGGCCAAACTAGCAGGCAACACTCTTGCACGAGGTGCCTACCATGCTTGGCCGTTTCAGGACTGTTATACTTCTGTTCTATGAATGATCAGCAGGCGCAGGAGAACACTTGGCTCTAAAAGGGATCCTCATCAAAGAGGTCATCGAGTTCTGCGGCATCGCTGATCTCTATCTTGACGATCCAGCCTTCGCCTTCAGCGTCGTCGTTGATCAGTTCTGGGGTGTCGGCTAGCGCCGTATTCACTTCGATGATCACGCCGCTCACGGGCGCATAGATCTCCTGCGTGGCTTTGATTGATTCCAGAGTCAAGAAACCGTCACCTTTCTTTACCTCTTTTCCCACCTCAGGAAACGTGACCTCCGTGATGTCTCCCAGGTCATCGGCGGCCTCTTGTGAAATCCCAACAGTAGCGATCTTGCCTTCGACACTTGCGTACTCGTGGTTTTCTGCATATTTCTTCATGCTTTTTTCTCCTCGTTGTTCACGTGCTTCTGCATGTTCACGTGCTTCTGCACGTTAGAGATGAATGGGCATCCCTTCGGCGACTTCCAGCGCTCCCAAGACCGTCTCGGTCAGGGTGGGATGCGGATGGATGGCTTCCACCAGTTGGTCCACCGTCAGTCCATAGCGCACGGCCAGGACACCTTCCATGATCATATCGGTGGCATTCGGCGATACAATGGTCATTCCCAGGACAGCATGGGTGACCTTATCTGCCAGGATTTTCACAAATCCGTCGCGCTCTAGCATCGTGCGGGCGCGGCCATTGGCCATCAACGGAAATTTCGCCACCTGTACCTTTTCTGGATCTGCTTCCCGCTCTTTGAGCCCTGTTGCGGCGATTTCCGGCGATGAGAAAATAACCGACGGGGTCGCCGAGTACTCCATGTGTTTTGATTGACCGGCAATCGTATGCGCGGCCACAATCCCTTCTGCCATAGCGACATGAGCCAACATGATCTGAGCCCGGATATCCCCGACAGCATAGATGTTCTCGATCGAGGTTTGCATCGAATCGTTAGTGACAACACCCCTCTCAATCTGAATGCCGAGTTGTTTGACGTCATCAGGAATGACCGGCCTTCGACCAACTACAAGCAGGACACAATCGGCCGTTACCTCGTGCTGGCTGCCGTCTTTGCTGTCAATGGTACAGACATAGCCCTCAGCGGTCTTGACCACTGCGCTGACTTTGTGCCCTTCCTTGATGTTGACCCCTTGCCGGGTTAACGACTTGCGAATCACTTTGGCCACATCAGGATCTTCACTAGGCAGAATGTGATCGAGCAATTCGACCATATGCACTTTTGTGCCCAGTGCAGCAAGAAACGTAGAAAACTCGACGCCGACTACGCCGCCGCCAACGATCACGACTTCCTCCGGAATGGCATCCATCCGAAAGACATCGTCGCTCGTCCAAATTCCTTCCACATCCGAAAATGGCGGGAACACCACCGGTGTAGAACCGTGCGCCAACACCAAATTGCGCCCTTGAAGTTCCTTCCCGGTTTCCTCGATTTTCACGGTCTCACGATCTTGGACTACGGCTGTACCCTCATAGTAGTCGATCCCGTTCTTTTTGAACAAGAATTGGATGCCTTTTCGCGAAGCATCAACAACTTTGCCCATATGTTTCATGATTCCGGCGAGGTTGTACTCGCACTCTGTGACCGTAATCCCGAATCTCGCTGCCTTTTTCTGTATGTCGGTATAGAGATGAGAAGCGGTCAGCATCGCTTTGGTCGGAATGCACCCAACATTGGTGCATGTGCCGCCCGTCTGTGCCTTTTCGATCACGGCAACGGACTTGCCCAATTTGGCAAGTCGGATCGCCGTAACATAGCCGCCAGGCCCGCTTCCTATGACAATCGCATCATACATAATCGTCTCCATTCGATGGTATTCTATGTAGAGAGGCGAACATAACCACATGTTCGCCTCTCTCTGTTCTTCACCCAATCACTTTCTCTTCTTTTTCGATGATATCAACAAGCTCCGGGTAACCGACTAGCGACACTTGAGCAGATCCCTCTTGATAGCCGCGAGCACAGAAGTCCTCTCGCAGGGCATAGACGTTTCCCTTGACCTCTTGAATCTCATCCATGACCGCCCAAAACACACCATCCTGAATCAAGACCACGCTGTCGTGCTCATTTGCACATTCGAGCTTGGTTTTTTCAATTGGGTGATGCACTCCGTACTTGACCAATATCAGCGCCATATGGCCCTCCTTTCAGATAAAGATCACACTGTCAAAGCTATGGAAAAACTCCGACAGCGATGATTGCGCAAGCATTTGCGCTCTGTATCCGGCGTCAATGTTCTCAACTCGAAACCGTTTCACGTCTTCTTCGACGGCATAAACCGGCGTTTCATAGCGTTTCACGTATCTCTGAACCATTTTCACCGGAAGGAGGCCAAGAGACTCTGGGCACGTGTCGGCGGAGAGGGTGATGACGGCGGCATCCATTAACAGGACGGCCGGTTCGATATCTTCTCCATACATACCAAAGGCACATCGAAACGCTTCATTCACCCAGATCGACCCTACAGGCGCCTGATACACGACAAATAGCACCTTCTTGTCCATAAAAGTTTCCTCCTTATGCCATGAGACTGATGAAGCGATCGCTTGTGGCAACCAGTTCGGCCAACTCGGGCAATCCTGAAGGACGAGATCCTTCGATAATCATCTCTTCGGTAACGCCACGATAGTCCATGCAGATACCACAGATATCTACTTTCAGTCCCTTCTCTGCGATCATTGTTTGCAGAATCTCGGGTATCTTGCGATCGCGCCGGATCGGTTTAACCTTGCCATTAGCCCCCAGGATGGCATCGCAGAACAAAAAGATGCCCACTTCATGCCCTTTCTCCAGGGCGGCGTCTGCGATCTTGATAGCAGTATCAAGGTCTTCATACGTATATGGCTGCACCATAACTTGGATTGTGATTTTCATACAGTCCTCCCTCATTAGTCGTGATACATGATCCAAGCCATTGCCCAGTTGCCCAAGATGAAACAGACTGAAGCGATCAGGGAAGAAATGGCTAACTGCGGGACCCCCGTGAGAAAGTGCCCGAAATTGCATCCCCCTGCGGTTACGGCACCCAGGCCCATCAAGAAGCCCCCGCCCAGCACCTGCACATAGGTGATCGGCTTTTTTGGCATCCGCAGTTTGAATTCCTTTGTCAGCACGGCAGCCACCCCAGCGCCGACGATGATGCCGACAATTCCCAGCCCTTCCCAGTTCAGCGGCTCGTTGTTCAAAAACCCCTTAAACAGATTGATCCATCCGCCGGTGATGCCGAGCCCGTATATTCTCCCGGTCAGACTGCTGGTGACAAAGCCCAATCCCGCCAGAATCGCCAATAGCACAGAAGCGACTTTCCAGTCGATCTTTGTCTTCCGTTCCGTGGTTTTTGTGGCAAAGGCATAGACGAGCAACAGCGCCGCGACAGCGATCCCGGGTATCCAGGGGTTGAGATTCAATGCCGAGCCAAGGGTCGGCCCGGACTGCTCTACGAAATAGGCAGGGTTGTTCGCAACCACTACTTTGTACTTGCCAAACCATTGCAGCCAGCCGCTAAACACCCCGGCTTTCGTGGCATACGCTGTCAGGCCAAGCGCGATCGCGGCAAACCATGAGGTTGTCATGCCCTCACCAACCCGGTAGGTGGTTCCAGACGCGCAACCGGCGGCCAGCACCATCCCAACGCCGAACAAGAGTCCCCCGACAATATTGGCCGGGATATTCAGTGGCTTGGGGTTCATGACCATCCAGCCAAACTGCGTGAACGCAAGAAACACGATAATCTCCAGCGCCAAGGTCATGGCCGACAACTTCATCAGGTAATTATCCCGAAGCAGCAGCACATCTCTGAACGCTGAATTGAAACAAATCCGGCCTTGCTGCAGCAGCGCACCGACCAAAAGGCCAATGATCAGTCCTGTCCACACCATGTTACTTCTCCTTTTTTTGTTTTTTTGATGTGATTAAATCACATTGAACGTCTTGATTAAAGGTCTTGAGAGACCTTCTTTGGAAACACAAACCAACTCTTGCAGATGTCGCGTAGTTTGACACGAGGTCGCGCTTACTTTTTAACCTTGATATAGATGTTCCACTCGGAGGCCCCGGCCTCCTCAATTTCGAGAACCTCGCTTCCCATTTTCTTGACGGCTTCAGGAATCCGCTCCTTTGACATCGCATAGTCAGTCTGGACCATGATAATGTCCCCATCCTTTGCCTTTTTGATCGCCCGTTTTGTGTCAACGTCAGGCACAGGACACACTTCGCCACGCACATCAACAGTTCGAGTTACCTCATACTTTGCCATATCGATATCCTCCTCACTTACAAGGGCACAACTGCCCACAACAAGATACTGCCGTCATACCAAACGTACATTCAGAACTGCTCTGCCCATCACCCATCCGTATCTTCTCAAAAACTTGGGGCGGGTGTAGGTCGGATTTGCTATCCGACCGGACGGCGGTTAGCAAAACCGCCCTACAGTCGTCATCCCCCCCTGAATATTGAGAAGATACACCCATCCCTTATTTCAACCAATCACCTCCCTTCTTCAACAGACCTCCAGGCCCGAGTTCAAGGTGCGATTTCTGCTCGAAGGATTTGCTGGTGTCAAGACAGCGCCTGAGGTCTGCTGCGAAAACGAGTGCGGGACGTGAATGCTTGCACCGGGCATCCAGCGATCGAGGACGACAAAATGCACGTGTCCTGGCAGACAAAGACGGGGAAAGGTGTCTCCAACATCTTGACCTGGATTCGCGCGTATTGCGAAGAGATGGCGACTCGTGACGATGATTTTCCAAGACTAGGCTATCTCGATGCTGGATGATTTACTCTAACGAACCAAGCGCGGCGACTGCTGGCTGGCCTGTTTTCGTCAGACAAAAGACATCTCGGACAAACAACTGAGATTGTGGTCACAGCATGACTAATATACGTCTCCCTTGGCCCATGCTGTCTTTATAACATGTTGTATATATTATACCACTAAAGGATTCTCTGTCAAAACTCTATCAACGATCAAAATGCATCTCATAGCACGAATGCGCCACCCATTATGCAAAAAACATCCAACCCGTCATTGCGAGGAGCGCCAGCGACGAAGCAATCCCCGAAGCAATCCCCCAATGGCCCATGTGGAGATTGCCACCGCGAGTACCACCGCGAGCACTCGTGGCGGGGCTCGTGGCAGGGCTCGTGGAGATTGCCACCGCGAGTACCACCGCGAGCACTCGTGGCGGGGCTCGTGGCGGTGCTTCGCTGCGCTCGCCATGACACCGCTTATGCTCCAGCCGAGTCCGTTACTCGGCGTCCCACCGCAGCGATTTGCTTCGAAATCCCAGCGGCTCTTCTGTTTGTCAGGGCAGGACAGATGAACTATAATAGCGCAAAATGGACCCCTCGAACAGAGAGAGTGCCATGGCAAAACTGGAAGACCTTAAACCAGGCACCAAAGTCAAAGGCATCGTCCCGGCCCAAACCGTCTCCGTCGTAGACGTAAAATGGCACGGCTCCACCGCCGTCGAACTCTTCTACAAACGCGCCGATGGGCAGCCCGGCACACAACTGCTCTTCCGCAACGACGAACCCAACCTGGAAATCGCGGAAACCAGGCGCGTCTGGCACTTCAACGCCGATGGTGACCTCTTCCGTCTGGTGGCAGAAGCGTACCGCATCCACCTGGCCTATTTGTTCGATCCCGTATTGGCGGTCCATACCTCACTGATTGAACCGCTCCCACACCAGATCATCGGTGTTTACGGTGACATGTTGCCCCGCCAGCCACTGCGCTTCTTGCTGGCCGACGACCCCGGCGCTGGCAAGACCATCATGGCTGGCCTGTTCATCAAAGAACTGATCGTCCGGGGGGACGTCCACCGCTGCCTGATCTGCGTGCCGGGGAACCTGGCGGCCCAATGGCAGGACGAACTCTGGTTCAAATTCCAACTCCGCTTCGAGATCCTCACGCGCGAGACCTTTGAAACGGCCGTCAGCGGAAACCCGTTCTTGGAAAAAGACCGGGTCATCATCCGCCTGGACCAGATCGCGCGTAACGAGCACCTGAAAGAAAAACTGCGCCACACCGATTGGGACCTCGTCGTGGTTGACGAGGCGCACAAGATGTCGGCCCATTTTTGGGGTGGGGAACTCGAAGAGACCAAACGTTACAAACTGGGCAAGTTGCTCAGGGACATTACCCGTCACTTCCTCCTGATAACAGCCACCCCTCACAATGGCAAGGAAGAGGACTTTCAGTTGTTCCTGGCCCTGCTCGATCAAGACCGCTTCGCGGGGCGCTTCCGCGAAGGCGTGCACGAAGTGGATATCTCCGACATCATGCGGCGCATGATCAAAGAGGATCTGCGCCGGTTCGACGGCCGCCCGCTATTCCCCGAGCGCAGGGCGTACACGGTCAGTTACCCACTCTCGCCCGGAGAGAGCCGCCTTTACGACGCGGTCACCGAATATGTCCGCACCGAGTTCAACCGGGCGGACAAACTGGCCGACGACAAGCGCAAGGGCACCGTCGGCTTTGCCCTGATCATCCTTCAGCGCCGGCTGGCCTCCTCCCCGGAGGCGATCTACCAATCCCTGAAGCGGCGTCGCCAGCGGCTTGAGAAACGGTTAGCAGAGGTCAGAACCGGCCAGCAAATCGCACCGGCACCGGAACACGAACCTCGCTACTACGATCAGGAATACCTCAATGGCCTGGACGACGCCCCGGCGGAAGAAGTAGAGGCCATCGAGGAACAGATCATTGACAACGCCACCGCCGCGCTGACCATCGCCGAGTTGAAGGCCGAGATCGAGACGCTCAAACATCTGGAGACAATGGCCTACCGGGTGCGGCAGAGCGGTACCGACCGCAAGTGGGAGGAACTGGCGACCATCATCCAGGACGACGAGCGGATGGTTGACGGGCACGGGCGGCGCCGGAAGATGGTGATCTTTACCGAGCACCGCGACACGCTCACCTACCTGTGGGAGCGCATCAGCACGCTCTTTGGCCGCGATGACGTTCTGGTCAGCATCCACGGCAGCATACCAAGGGAAAAGCGCCGGGCGACAGAAGACCGCTTCCGCAACGACCCCGACGTCTACTTCCTGCTGGCGACCGACGCCGCCGGCGAGGGCATCAACCTCCAGCGGGCGCACCTGATGATCAACTACGACCTGCCCTGGAACCCCAACCGGTTGGAGCAGCGCTTTGGCCGCATCCACCGCATCGGCCAGACCGAGGTCTGCCACCTGTGGAACCTCGTCGCCGGGGAGACGCGGGAGGGCTACGTTTACGCCCGCCTCCTGCGGAAACTGGAGACCGAGAGCAAAGCGCTGGAGGGCAAGGTCTTTGACGTGCTGGGCGCGCTGTTCGAGCAGACCCCGCTCCGCAGACTGCTCGTCGAGGCGATCCGCTACGGCGACCAGCCCGAGGTCCGGGCCAAACTGGAACAGACGGTGGACAATGCCATTGACCGCGAGCGGGTGCGCAAACTGCTGGAGACCCACTCGCTCGTCACCGAGAGTATGGACACCACCCAGATCGTGCGCATCCGCGAGGAGATGGAGCGCTACGCCGCCCGGCGCTTGCAGCCCCACTACATCAGGTCGTTCTTTATGCAGGCCTTCGAGACCCTGGGCGGCTCAATCCGCGAGCGGGAGCCGGGACGCTATCGCATCGGCTACGTGCCCGCCCGCATCCGCAACCGCGCCAGGGAACTCGGCACCACGGTGCCGGTGTGGGAAAAGTACGACCGGATTTGCTTCGACAAGGAACTGATGGGCCAGGTCGGGCTGCCCCAGGCGGACTTCGTCTGCCCCGGTCACCCCCTGCTCGATACCGTGATTGACCTGGTGCTGGACAAGCACCGCGAGACGCTGCGCTCCGGGGCGGTGCTCGTTGACCCCACCGACCCCGGTCAGGCCCCACGGGTGCTGTTCTTCCTGGGGCAGAACATCCAGGACGCCCGAACTACCGAGGCTTGTGCTGAGCGCAGTCGAAGTACCGGTGCTGAACGCAGTCGAAGTACCGGTGCTGAGCGGCGTCGAAGTAGCAGCGACAAACGCCTCATCTCCCGCGAGGTGCACTTCGTCGAGATAGACGAGGGGGGGAACGTCCGGGCGGGCGGTTACGCCCCCTACCTGGACTACGAACCGGCCACCCCTGAACAACTGACCACATTAGCGCCGGTACTGGAGGCCGACTGGTTGACCGGCGACCATCTAGAAGCCAGGGCCCTGGAATACGCCATCGAAAATCTGGTGCCGCGCCACCTGGCCCGCGTGCGCAAGCGCCGTGAGGAGTTGATTGACAAAACGCTGGCCGCCGTCCACGAGCGATTGACCAAGGAGATCAACTACTGGGACAAACGCGCCGCCGGACTGCGCCAGCAGGAGAAGGCGGGCAAGGTGAACGTGAGACTCAACGCCGCCAGGGCACAGCAGCGAGCCGATGAATTGGCCGCCCGCCTGGAACGGCGCACCGAGGAACTGGCGCTGGAGCGGCAGATCTCGGCCACGCCGCCGGTCGTTTTCGGTGGGGCCATCGTCATCCCGGCCGGCCTTTTGCTCGGCGAGCGGACGCCGCCGGAACTGCTAGACACACGCGTTACCGAAGCCATCGCTATGCAGGCCGTGATGCAGGCCGAGGCCGCGCTGGACAACCACCCCCGCGACGTGAGCAAAGACAACCTGGGCTACGACATCGAGAGCCTCGACCCGCGCACCAGCCGCCTCCGCTTCATCGAGGTCAAAGGCCGCCGCGCCGGGGCCGACACGGTCACCGTCACCCGCAACGAAATCCTGACCGGTATCAACTCCCCCAACCAGTACATCCTGGCGATTGTGGAAGTGGAAGACGGCCAGGCCCACCCGCCGCGCTACGTCCGTAAGCCGTTCGAGAAAGAGCCAGACTTCGGCGTCACCAGCGTGAACTACGACCTGAAAGAGTTGCTGGCACGCAGCGAACCACCATCGTGATCCTGTCATTGCGAGGAGCAAAGCGCCATCATGAACCCGTCATTGCGAGGAGCGAAGCGACGAAGCAATCTCCGCTTGGTCAGCTCGCGATAACCTTTGCTTAACTCCCTGTCCACCAAACCGGGGGAGGGTCAGTGGCCGACACAGTCACCGTCACCCGCAACGAGATACTGTACGCCCGCAATGTGCCGGAAGTAGCAGAAAGATGGAGTTGACACAATGCGCCAACCGGCTTATAATCTGTACAGGAAAATGGACAGAAAGCGAACGAGGTGATCTATGGAAACAACACTCAGTATCACCCAGGCACGAGACAACCTTCCTTCTCTTATCCGCCAGGTCAGCAGTGGATCAACCCCTGTTGTCATCACCAACCGCAACCAGCCACAGGTCGTCATCCTGGACTATGAGACTTACCAACGCGGTCAACGTCTGGCGTTGAGCGGCGCGCATAGTCTATTGAAACAACTGGTGGCGCAGGTACAAACGTTGCTGGCAGAGGCACGTGAAGGGCTTGAGCCGGGTTCTGTCGAAAACGCCATGCTCCTGGATACCCTTCAGGAGATAACGCACCAGGTGTGGGAGGCCACCCGCCTGCTAGGCAAGCCCTATCGTATCCTGGGCGTCACGATTCTGAACGTTATCCTGAACCACCGCGAGGGCGGTCAATCCTTGTCTGAACCTCAATTAGAGACACTGAGCAGTGTGTTATCGCTCTTGCTAAAGAGCGAACTCGACCTGGAAGAAGTGGGACAGGCTGATCAGCAACTCTTGACGGTTGGGTTAAACGCGGTCTTTCCCATAGAAGGGGATCTGGCGTCTTTGTACGAGGTAACAGATTGACGGCCAAACCACCGCTTTTTCTCGACACCACTATCCAGATTGAGCGGGTCGTGGGTAGTCGGGCGCGCCAGGCTGTGTTACATCGGGAACTGGCGGGCTATCGTTTGATGACCTCAACCTACGTGCTAGGCGAATACCTGCGCACGCTGGTCCGAGACGCGATCTATCTACATCGTCTGGTTCTGGAACAGGAGCATCTGGACGATGTGGTGACGGCTATCGCACAACACATCAACAAACGAGAGGCCAGCCGCATGCTCCTGTTATGGGCCAACGTGCGCCGGGAGGGCATCTATGGCCGGGGGCATATCGCCGATCAACTTGAGGCCTACATCACGGGTGGTCTGGTGCGACGGTTTATGTTTGGCGTCGCCACGTTGCTTGATGCAACCGAGTGTGGCCTGGCGCAAGAGAGAGCGGAGCCGTTCAGGGCGGGCTCCGCTCCAGACTTGCAAGACCGCTACCGCCTACGAGCGCAGTGCATTCGCCACGTTAAGGAATGTGCCCTGGCGGAAAGGCTGGCCGAATGGCAAGAGAACGTTCGGCGCATCAATCAGGTGCTGAGCGACAGCCAGGAGCGCGCCTGTCTGCGCAGGCAGGCGTTGGCGCGAACGGCGCTCCTGGCGGGGCAGATTCTCGCCGACCCAGTCCTGGCACGTGGGCGCAACTGCACTCGCTACCTGGGTGATATGGTGATCGCGTTGGAACTCCCTCCAGACGTGCCTCTGTATACAACCAACCGCAAACACTTTGAGCCTTTGTTGAAGGTTTTGGGCAAACAGATTTATACTCCTCGTGAAACGTGATTTGTGAAACGTCAAACGTCAAACGTCAAGCGTGAAACGTCAAACGTGAGCAAATGGAGATTGTATGATCTACCGCAAGAAACTCATCGAAGTCGCCCTGCCCCTCGAAGCCATCAACAAAGCCAGTGCCCGCGAGACTCGTCATTGCGAGGAGCGAAGCGACGAAGCACCGCCACGCATGCCACGAGTACTCGCAGTGGAGCCCCGCCACGAGTACTCGCGGTGGTACTCGCGGTGGCAATCTCCGCTTGGTCAGCTCGCGATGACGTAATGCGACTAAACCGCTCTGCTACGAGAACAAGACGTTCGATATCTTGGATATGAGCCCCGCGCCGCCTGTTTACAGCAGCGCGGCTTACACAAATACCTAATCTGTAGTATAATACATACCAGGGTACATATTCCATCACCAGAGGAGAACGATGCATAGAATCATTGGCGTAACCGAACTACAGCGCCGCTTCCGGCCTGTCTTTGACCAGGTGGCCAAGGAAAATATCCCCTACGTCCTGACGCGCGGCAGCAGGCCAGAGGCGGCCCTCATCCCCTACGAGGAATTCCTCCGCTTTCAAGCGCTCCAAGAGCAAGAGGTGCTGGCCCGCTTTGACCGGTTGGTCACCCGGATGGCGGAGCAAAACGCGGCTGTCGGCGAGGAAGAAGTGGCTACCGACGTGGCCGCTGCCCGGGCCGAACTGGGTGACTGATGCGGGCCGTCGTTGACACCAACATCCTGGTGCGGGCCGTGATCAAGCCCTCCGGCACCGTTGGCCCGGTGCTGCTGCGCCTGCGCCACGGCGACTACACCCTGCTCTATGCCCAATCGCTTCTGGAAGAACTGATTGACGTGCTCAACCGGCCACGCATCCGCGACAAATACCGGTTGACCGACCAGGACATCCAGGCCGTCGTCAGCCTCATCCTGTTGCGCGGGGAAGCGGTGGTGCCGCTAGAGAGTAAAGAGGAGCGGATCACAGCTTGCCGCGACTCCAAGGACGACAAGTTTTTAGAGGTGGCCGTGGCCGGGAGAGCCGACGTGATCGTCAGTGGGGATCAGGACCTGTTGGTACTACATCCTTTCGCCGGTATCCCCGTTCTCCCGCCAGCCGCCTTTTTGCAGATGTTGGATGTTGAGAAACGATGATCGTTATCGAAGTAAGGGGCCGCCGTGCCGGGGCCGACGCGGTGACCGTGACCCGCGACGAGATCCTGACCGCCATCAACTCTCCCGAGCAGTACATCCTGGCGATTGTGGAAGTAGAAGACGGACAGTCTCAATCGGTGCAGTATGTTCGAAAGCCCTTTATAAGGGACCCAGATTTTGGTGTGACCAGTGTGAATTATGACCTTAAAAAGATGTGGGAATTGGGAGGCAAACCATGTTAACCCAAATCACGGTGCAAGGCTTCAAGTCGCTTAGAAATGTCCAAAATCTAGACCTGGGCCGCGTCAATGTATTCATTGGCGCTAACGGCAGCGGCAAAAGCAATCTCCTTGAGGCCATTGGACTCTTGGGGGCTGCAATGAGTGGTCACGTAGATGATCAAGCCCTATTACGACGGGGCGTTCGTCCTCCTACGGCGGCACTGTTTACTTCTTCCTTTGAAAGTGGGGATGGTATGAAAGCTGTCGTATTGCGAGTGGTCTGGTGTAAAGGCGACCAGGTAATTGAATGTCAAGCACGATTTCCCAATAGGCCAGAGCCGGACGAGCAAACTGAGCCGTTTACGGTGACCCTCAAGTTCGATGATGAGGAATTCGAGTGGCCGCTATACACTTCCTTTGACTATCACGTTCCCAAGGGCGCAGAGGCTGCGAAGGATCTTCAGCGCGTTTTGGCTGATTATGCGATCTTTGCACCTAACACACCAGCATTGCGAGGAACATCGACGGATATCACGCAGCGGAAACCAGTCGGCCTCGCGGGAGGACAGTTGGCCGAAGCGGTCGCTGAACTGCTGGATGAAGAACGGGGCAAATTTGGGAAGCTCGACTTGGATGATCTACTGCAACTGCTGGACTGGGTGGATGAGATTGCCGTTGTGCCCCCGTCTCGCAAGATTGTATCACCCACCGTTCCCACAATGCGCAATATAATTAGATTTACTGACCGCTGGATGGCCCAAAAGCGCAACCATCTTTCTGCGTACGATGCCAGTGAGGGAGCATTATATGTGATGTTTGCCTTGGTGCTGGCTCTCCACCCCCAGTCACCGCGTCTTTTCGCCATTGAGAACTTGGATCAAGCTATGCATCCCCGACTAGCCCGGGCGACGATACGACTCTTTTGCCAGCAGATACTAAAGGTCATTCCGCCGCGACAGGCATTGTTGACGACTCATAACCCACTCGTTCTGGATGGCTTGGATTTAAGCGATGACCGCATCCGCCTTTTCACTGTAGAACGTGACCGGCGGGGTGCCACCCGCGTAGATCGGGTGGAGGTTTCTGACGAGATCATCAAGGCCACCCAGGAAGGGTTATCCCTCTCAGACTTGTGGGTCATGGGGCGTCTAGGTGGTGTCCCAGACTTTTTCTAATCCGTGGGGGTCAGGATGAACGTTGCAACAGTCGTAGAAGGACCTACTGATCGGTTGGTACTGGAAGCGGTATTGGACAGACTATTGCCCGGCGACCCTACAGAACACCGCTATTTTCCTCTGCAACCAACCCCCACGTTTGGCGAGACAGGTACAGGATGGAAAGGCGTACGTCGCTGGTGCCGTCAAACCTGGAAACGCCCAGGTTCAAGCCTGGGTATGATTATCTCTGGTGGCACTGGCCCGCCGCTCGACCTTTTGGTCATTCACGTGGATGCAGACATCGCCTATGAAAACGATCTACAGGAAGGCGAGGAGGAGCCGGTTCTGAACGTACAACAGCCTTGCCCGCCAGCCAGCGCAACGGCGGATCAACTCCAACGGGTCATCACATGCTGGCTGCGGTACAACTCTCTCCCTCCCCAGGTGATTCTGGTTATCCCTGCTCAAGACACTGAGAGTTGGACCTTTGCGGCCCTTTTTCCCGGTGATGGCTTGTGTGAACGTGAAGACTACGAATGTATCAGAAGTGGACGCAATCATCCCGGTTACCGGTTGACGCTCAAGAAATATGGCAAGCTGTTCAAACGTACAGATGGCGAGATCAAAAAACACGAACGTGATTATAGAAGAGTCGCCACCCGTATCGCCGAAACCTGGAATACAGTGCGGCGCATTTGTGTCCAGGCCGAACGGTTTACCCAAGATGTTTTGGATTGCCTGATCTAAAATCCCATGCCGGCAAGGGTGTAATAAATGACCTACCGCAAAAAACTGATCGAAGTCGCCCTCCCCCTCGAAGCCATCAACAAAGCCTGCGCCCGCGAGAAATCCATCCGCCACGGCCATCCCAGCACCCTCCACCTGTGGTGGGCGCGCCGGCCGCTGGCCGCCTGCCGCGCCGTCATCTTTACCTCTCTCGTGGACGACCCCGACGATCCCGACGCGCCGCCTGAATTTGTCCAGGCCTGCCGCGACCTGCCGCGCGGCAAGAACGCCGCCGCGAACGACACCCCCCGCCAGCGGCTGTTCGACTTTATCGAGACGCTGGTGCAGTGGGAAAGCACCACCGACGAGCAGGTGATCGGGACCGCCCGCCGCCTGATCCGCCTGGCAACCGGCGGCAACCCGCCGCCCCTGCTCGACCCCTTTGCCGGAGGCGGCTCGATCCCCCTGGAGGCCCAACGCCTGGGCCTGGAGGCCCACGCCAGCGACCTGAACCCGGTGGCCGTGATGATTTGTAAGGCCCTGATCGAGATCCCGCCCAAGTTTGCCGACATGCCCCCCGTGAACCCCCGCGACCGGAAGGGCACCGCCGGGAGCACGGGCTGGAAGGGCGCGGCGGGCCTGGCTGCCGACGTGCGCTACTACGGCGAGTGGATGCGCGATCGCGCCTGGGAGCGCATAGGCCACCTGTACCCAAAATACCGTCCCCCGTCATTGCGAGGGA